>JBBSSY010000332.1:0-4590 GCA_038241595.1 Chitinophagales bacterium
AAGAATCAAACGGGTTGCAATCGGGTGAGGATAAAGACTACGGTTTTTTTGTTAAGTCTGCTTATACCGACAAAACGCTGCCATATGATTCGGTGGCCTGGTATGTGAGTTATGTGTATGATAAATCTGCTGCTGCGGCGGCAGGTGTACGGCGAAGCTGGATCGTGGATCGAATCAACGGAACCAAAATTGACAATTCCAACAGCGCGATCGCCCTCCTCAACGATATCTTTTTCGGCACTGGCACATCTGCTTCATTCCAATTTATTAAGCCGGATGGCAGTGCCACCGCCGCGATCAGCCTGTCAAAATCCAGTTTTACGGCCAATTCGGTGCTCTATAGAAACGTGATTACTGCGGGATCAAAGAAGGTGGGATACCTCGTTTTCAACCAGTTTTTTGCACAGCCGTCCCGGACAGCATTGGCAAGTGCGTTCAGTTTTTTCCAGAGCCAGGGCATCAACGACCTGGTGGTGGATCTGCGTTATAACCGCGGCGGTTCCACCCAGACGCAGGATACCCTGGCCAACCTGATTGCGCCGACTTCAGCCAACGGGAAACTGATGTATAAATATGTGTATAATACCACCCTGCAAAAGAACCAGCACACACTGATACGCAAAAAACTCGGCTATGGCGATATCTTCCAGGAGTCTAACAACAGCCAAAATTTTGCGAAGGCAGGTACTATGAACCTGTCCCGGGTCTTTTTTATCGTCACCTCGTCTTCTGCGTCTGCCAGCGAGCTGCTGATCAACAACCTGAAACCTTATATGGATGTAAAATTGATCGGAGATACCACCTATGGCAAACCGGTTGGTTTTTTCCCGATCCCAATCTTCGGCTATGCGATCTATCCCATTTCATTCAAAACAGTAAACAGTGCGGGCAATGCGGATTATTACACCGGTTTTGCCCCTGATGCGCTGGCAGCAGATGGTGTCAACAAATCCTGGGGTGATGTGACTGAACCTTCTTTGCAGGCGGCTTTAAATTATATAAATAGCGGTGGCTTTCGCCAGTCCACAGCAGATGTTGAAAACCAGCGCATAGAGGCCGCCGCCCGGCAAAAGTTGAAGCCGGCGCTGCGAAAGTTAGAAGATCGTAAATTCTCCGGAATGTTCGAAGAAAGATAAAATTAACCCATTCCGCCAACCGCCCCGAGCCAGGCCATAATACCCATCCCGGTTTCAATGGCGGTTTCATCCACGTTGAAGGTAGGTGTATGAACGCCCGAAGTGATGCCTTTTTCAATATTCATCACGCCCAGCCGGTAGAAACAACCCGGAATTACCTGTGAGTAGTAACCAAAATCTTCCGCGCCCATACGCAATTCTGTTTCAGAAACGTTTTCCTGACCAAGATATATTTCTGCCTGTTTCATGGCAGCCTCGTTAAGTGCTTCATTGTTGTAAACGGTCGGGTAACCGACGTCGATGTGCAGGTCGATTTCTGCGCCCATGCTATGCGCCAGTTCCGTCGCCTGTTTGCGGATCAGATCGTGTGCCCTGAACCGCCAGGCTTCATCCATGGCCCGGAATGTACCCATAAGTTTTACTTCGCTGGGAATCACATTGGTGGTATATCCACCCTGGAAGGAGGTAATGGAAAGAACCGAGGGTGAAAATGGATCTCGGTTCCTGCTGATGATCTGCTGCAGCGACACCACGAGGTGTGATGCCACCAATATAGTATCTATTGTCGTATGTGGCGAAGCGGCATGACCGCCTTTGCTTTTTATCGTGATATATATTTCGTCGGCGCTGGCCATCACCTTACCACCACGAAAGCTTAGTTTTCCTGCTTCCAGCCCGGTATGCACATGCAAGCCGAAGATGGCTGATGGTGCAGGATTTTTTAATACACCTTCCCTGATGAGGATGCTTGCTCCGCCAGGATTTCTTTCTTCGCCAGGCTGGAAGATGAGTTTAACGGTTCCTTCCCAAGAGTCTTTTAATTCCTGCAAAATCCGCGCAGCTCCCAGTAACACCGCCGTATGTACGTCGTGACCACAGGCATGCATGACACCCGTATTTTTAGACCTGTAGTCAACCTCATTTTCTTCCTGGATCGGGAGGGCATCCATGTCGGCACGAAGGGCGATGATGCGTGAACCAGGATTTTTACCTTTTATCAGGCCTACAACGCCTGTAGTCGCTTTAATGTCAAAGGGAATGCTGAAACCTGCCAGCGTATTCTGCACCAGGCGGGAGGTTTCAAATTCCTGGTAACTCAGTTCCGGGTTGGCATGAAGCCGCCGCCGGATGGCTATAAATTCCGCCGCATAGGCGTTGGCCAGCTGGCTGATTTGTTGTTTTAGCATAGATTAGGTGCCTTTATTCAGCCACTTCCGGTTCAGGCTTTACTTCAATGATATCCCGGACAATATATACACTGTTGGAAAAGTCCCGTGCGAGGCCTTTCTGGTAGTCTTCCGCATCTTGCCGGGTTTTAAAATTGCCCACCTTCAGCCGGTAATACGGCGAGGTATATTGAAGGTATGCCTTCAGTTCAGGGTATAAAGAATACAATTTTGATTTGGCCTCGATGGCATTGCCCCGATCAATGGTGTTGATGACCTGGATGCGAAAACCCGGCATGCTGCGGCGGTTATTGCGCGTGGTTTCTTCGTTGATCTGTGCCTGTTTTTTTACCAGCAGCAGGAGGCGGGGATCCTTGTAAACAGTCACAAGGCCCGAATCAAATTGGGCTGACAGTTTTAGAGAAAAGACAACGGTAAGAATGAAGAGGAAAAATTTCATAACCAATGATTTTATTGACTTGTTGTGCTTACCGGCTTTGTTGAAGCCGGTTTACATATTTTTATAAAGATCAGGCAAATCGGTTAACTCACCACCTAAAAGCGCACACGTCGGCCCCGGTTTCTTCCTGCCCGCTACATGCTCAGGCTATCGGTATAAAGTCTGGCGCCTGTTGTATGATAGCAAGGCTAGCGCTGCAGCCCAGTCTTTCTGCCCCGGCTTCTACCAGTTCTTTGGCAAAATCATACGTGCGGATACCCCCGGAAGCCTTGATCTTGACATTCGGTGGCAAGAACTGGCGCATCAGCAGCACGTCATGTATGCTCGCGCTTTTTTCGGCATAACCCGTGGATGTTTTCATGTAATCTATGTCCAGCGGTGCAAAGGTTTCACAGCATTGGATGATCTCTTCGTCGGTGAGTACGCCGCTTTCAATGATCACTTTAAGAATCTTGCTTTTTTTATGCACCACATCGCTAATAATCGTTATTTCCCTGGCGAGGTACTCCCATTCGTTCAGACGAAGTGCAATCAGGTTGATGACCATGTCGATTTCATCCGCACCGTCTACCAGGGCCAGTATGGTTTCGGACAATTTGGCTTCGGTGACCGAATACCCGAACGGGAAACCGACCACGGTAGCCACTTTTACCGCGAATGGGGCCAGCAGTGCTTTTGCACGCTGGATGTAAGGCGGCGGCACACAAACCGCCGCAAAATTATACAGGGCAGCTTCGTTGCAGAGCTGCGTAATTTCCTGCAGGCTGGCAGTCTGTTTGAGTATCGTATGGTCGATGTAAGGGGCGAGATTCATGATGATGTGGTGAATGGGCAAAAATATATAATGCTTGCTGTGGGATTTGTTAAAAGTTTAACCGGGATGGGTCTCACCGCCGCGCAGAAAGCACACGGACCAACTCAACGCCAAATTACTTTTCGTCCCGCTGCAGTTTTCGAATCAGGGCATCATCAAATTCCTCCAGCCTGGCCAGTTTCGCGTCAGCCGCCATCCAGCGGGGCTGATCGTACTGTATGATTTCGGGTACTACGATGCATCGCATGCGGGCTGCCTTCGCAGCGATCATACCATTAAATGAATCTTCAAAACACAGGCATTCGAGGGGCGAAGATTTCAATTCGAGGGCACAGTTAATATAAACCTGGGGATGCGGCTTGCCATAGGGCAGGTATTCGGCGGACGAATAGGCGTCAAAATAATCGGCGATACCCATTTTAGCAACAACTACCTCTACCAGCCTCAACGGGGAAGAAGTTGCGAGGCCGATCCGGTAGTTGTTTTCCTTGCAGAAATTCAAAATCGGCACTGCACCCGGAAATGCAATGCCATAATTTTGTATACTTTCAATAGCTTTGTTTTCAATGGTGAGCATGCCGGACGGGATATTCGACAGCGCCACGTTGTAGGAGGTGAACCAGTATTCCAGCCATTCGCGGGTGCGCAGACCGGTCGTTTTATTATACTGTTGGATCGTAATACTTATGCCGAATTGTTCCAGCGTGTCAATGCCGGCCTTTTGCCAAAGGGGTTCCGAGTCGATCAATAACCCATCCATGTCGAATATAACCGTACTAATCATGCAGTTTTTTGGCTGCAAATATACATGGCTGGTATTTCAGGGAGGTAATTATATCTACATGAAATACTGTAGATTCGTAATTGATTGTTTAGCCAAAACCATTAAGGCATGAGTTCGCTGAGTGAACGGTTGAAAAAAATAAGGGTCGTCAGAAAATTACTCTATGCAGTGGTTGGAATTATTTCTTACCCTGCGCTGGTTTTGTTGAACCGGTTGAAAATTACCGGAAC
>JBBSSY010000333.1:0-4576 GCA_038241595.1 Chitinophagales bacterium
AGAAGAAACCGAAAAAGAGGCGATCGTCGACTTCAAGAAATTGTCGGCCGAAACGAAACAGCAGCTGATGGGCAAAGCGCTCACTGACGAAATACTTGTTCAACTTTCCCAGGCATTCGAAGCCGCAAGCCTGCCTGATATTTTCCGCGACTTAAACCTGCCTGAGACGGACCAGTCGCGCGAAAGCCTTTACTTTAAGATCCGGATTAATAAAATCAGCGTGTCGGAATTGCCAGCGCTTGACGAAGCCTTTTTTAAAAAGGTATACCTCGATAAAGAAACGATGACCGAGGAAGAATTCCGTAACCAGGTTAAATCAGACCTGCAGGCGCAGTGGGATGCCCAAAGCCGCAACCAGGTGATTGACCAGTTATACCACGAATTATTAAATCATACCGAGATAGCGTTCCCTCAGGAGTTCCTGAAACGCTGGATGCAGCATGGTCTAGATAAACCCAAAACACCTGAACAGGTGGAAGAAGAATTTCCAACCTTTTCAAACCAGTTGAAATGGACACTGATTACTGACAAATTGGTGGAGGACAACGATATTGAAGTCGGACCACAGGATCTGCGCGATCACGCAAAAAATCAACTGCTCGGTTATATGGGCGGCAGTGGCATTAACCTGGATCAGCCCTGGATCAACGACTACCTGGACCGGATGATGAAAGACAAAAAATTTGTTGAAGAGAGTTTTCACCGCATCCGCACCGACAAAGTGTTTGAGGTACTTGAAACGAAAATCAATCCGGTTGAAACAGAAATTCCGGAAGGAGATTTTACTAAAATGGTTGAAGAACATCACCATCATCACTAGTCGATTTCTACAAAAATGAATACAACTAACCATTTTTCCGGGCCGGCGTTTCGCCGGCCCTTTTTTGTACGACTGTGCCATTTTAATGGGATTGGAACCACAAAAAGTAGATGTAAATGGTCAAATTATGCAACTATGTCAGTTTTTTGGCGTTCTGATTTTTTGGACGGAGATTTGAAAGGTAAATTCCTTACCTAACTATCGATCAGCAAAAGGTCGGACAGGTGAACAGGCTATCATCATTAAAATGAGCAAATATTATGAATACCCAGCAGGAGTTTGAAAAGTACGCCATAAAACACAGAGGCATTTCCAGCAATACATTGGATGGTTACCAAAAATACCAGGTCAATAACCTCACCCCGAATATCATTGAAGAACGCCCGATGAATATCGCTGTAATGGATGTTTACAGCCGTTTGATGATGGACCGGATCATTTTTCTTGGCTATCCCATCAATGACGAAGTAGCGAACATCGTTACTGCACAATTATTATTTCTTGAGAGTACCGACCGCACCCGCGATATACAGATGTATATCAATAGTCCGGGTGGTAGTGTGTATTCCGGTTTGGGTGTGTACGATACCATGCAATATATTACCCCGGATGTATCTACCATTTGTATTGGCATGGCGGCGTCAATGGGCCAGGTGTTGCTTTGCGCTGGCGCAAAAGGCAAAAGAACTGCCTTGAAACATTCACGTGTAATGATCCACCAGCCAAGCGGTGGCATCGGCGGACAAGCGACAGATATTGAAATCACCGTGAACGAAATTCGCAAATTGAAACGAGAGTTGTACGAGATCACCGCATTTCATACCGGAAAAACAACAAAGCAAATCGAGAAAGACTCAGACCGCGATTTCTGGCTTACGGGCGAAGAAGCAAAAGAATACGGACTGGTGGATGATGTGCTGCTGATCAATCCTCGCAAACAAAAGAAGGCCGAATAGCAGCCGGTTCCGGTGCTCTTGAGCAGCAAGTAAATGAGGATGCAAACAATTAATTAATAATTCAGAAACTACATAACTATGTATAACTCCAAATACCTGATCGAGCCCTTTAGAATGGATGACGACGAACCGGATACAGATGCGAAAGAGGTTAAATCACCCGAATTCGGGAAAATGATGGTCAAGAAAATCGAAAAGTATTTTTTTGAAACAAGATCTGTATATCTCTGGGGAGTGGTCAATGATAAATCTGCCAGTGAAGTGGTTTCAAAAATGCTTTTGCTGGATGCAGACAAGCCAGGGGAAGAAATCAAATTCTTTATCAACAGCCCAGGTGGCGTGGTAACCAGCGGAATGGTTATATACGACACCATGAAAATGATAAAGAGCCCGGTCAGCACCATTTGTATGGGACTGGCAGCTTCAATGGGCTCCATTTTGCTCAGTGGTGGTGAAAAAGGCAAACGATTTATCTTTCCACATGGTGAAGTGATGATCCATCAACCCAGCCTCGGCGGCTATATGCAGGGAGTGAGTGCTGATCTGGAAATCCAGGCCGAACAGGCAAAACGCGCAAAAGACCTGGGTGCGAAGATCCTGGCCGACAACTGCGGTAAGAAAATCGAACAAGTGATCCGTGACTTCGATCGGGATTATTGGATGGAAGCAAAAAAAGCGGTTGAATATGGCATCGTAGACAAAATTGTAGAAAACATCTGACGACGATTAAAGGCCGATCATCCCCGATAAAAATTAGGAAAACCGTTGCATATGCAGCGGTTTTTTATAAGGGGTTATGGGATAAGTTGGATAACTTTGTACTTAATAACAAGAAAATCAAATGGCTAAAAATACATTGCATTGCTCGTTCTGTGGGCGGAGCAGGGATGAGGTAAAAATCCTGATAGCCGGACAGGAAGGTCATATCTGTGAAAACTGCGTGGAGCATGCACGCGAGATCATTGAACAGGAACTGATGATCCGCAACGAAACCGGCACCGCGGCTTCCCAATTTAAATTAACGGTTAAAAAGCCCATGGAAATGAAACGTTTCCTGGACGAATATGTAATCGGGCAGGACGATGCGAAAAAGGTGCTGTCTGTTGCTGTTTACAATCATTACAAACGACTACAGCAGAAGATTGGTGACAATGAAGTGGAAATAGAAAAGAGTAACATCATCATGGTCGGTGAAACCGGTACGGGTAAAACCCTGCTGGCAAAAACCATTGCCAAATTGTTGAATGTCCCTTTTGCCATTGTTGATGCAACCGTATTTACGGAGGCGGGATATGTGGGAGAGGATGTGGAAAGCATTCTTACCCGGCTTTTACAGGTATGTAATTACGACGTATCGGCTGCGGAAAGAGGCATCGTTTACATTGACGAGCTCGATAAAATTGCACGTAAAGGCGACAATCCTTCCATTACCCGCGACGTAAGTGGGGAAGGCGTACAGCAGGGTTTACTTAAATTGCTTGAAGGTACCGATGTACTGGTTCCACCACAGGGCGGTCGGAAACACCCTGAGCAAAAGTTAATTAAAATTAATACCCAGAATATTCTTTTCATCTGCGGTGGTGCATTCGACGGCGTTGACAAGGTTATCGCGAGAAGGATCAATACCAACGCAATCGGTTTTAACGTAAACAAAGAACAACAGGAAAACGCCAAGAAAAACCTGCTGCAGTATGTAAATGCCCAGGATCTCAAGAATTTTGGCCTGATTCCCGAATTGCTCGGACGACTTCCAGTCGTTACTTATTTGAATCCACTGGATGCGCCCACACTTCGTTCGATCCTTACCGAACCGAAAAATTCACTCATTAAGCAATACCAGAAATTATTCGACCTGGAAAACATCAAATTGACCATGGACGAAGAGGTGTTGCATTTTATGGTCGAAAAAGCCATGGAATATAAGCTCGGCGCCCGCGGACTGCGTTCTATTTGCGAGAATATCCTCACAGACGCGATGTTCGAGATGCCTTCCGGTAAAGAGAAAGCGATTCATCTTACGCTGGAATACGCACGGAAGAAATTTGACAAGAGTAAAATGAGCTTGTTGAAAGTGGCTTAAGAAATCTAAATATCATATTGAATAAAGGCATAAGTAATTCTTATGCCTTTATTTTGTAATAGATGACCTGTAAATCATCATAAAACAAACTTATCATGCAGGAACTTATTGACCGGTTGAAATTGGAAGCTGGCTTATCAGACGACCAGGCTGCACAATCAATCGAGGTAATTAAAGCGTTCATCAAAGAAAAGTTTCCCATGTTTGCCGACGCCGTCGACAAGCTATTCGACAAATATGGTAGTTCAGACAGCAATGATTTCCTGGATTGATGAATAGCTTATTCTTCGCCAGTCAAATAATCAAACACAAAGTATTCGTTCGAAGTCATGAGTGAAAACGTGCACATCAAATCAACCGAAGTCCTCTCCGATAACTGGTACACCCTCCGTAAAGTAACGTTTGAATACCTGAATAAGAATGGATCCTGGCAGGAGCAGACCCGCGAGGCCTACACTGAAGGGATTATTGGGTGGATAGATCCGACACCCTCAAAAATAAAAAAGCCCGGGTCGTTACACCGGGCGAATACTACAAGCAATCGAGAGAGACTATTGTTTAAATGCTTCCCTGGCTATCACCAGTTTCTGCACTTCTGAAGTTCCTTCACCTATCGTGCACAATTTGCTGTCGCGATAAAATTTTTCTACGGGAAAATCCTTTGTATACCCGTAACCGCCAAAAATTTGTACCGCTTCTGTTGAGACCTTAACCGCGACC
>JBBSSY010000334.1:0-4544 GCA_038241595.1 Chitinophagales bacterium
TGATTACGGCCCGGAGGAAGATCTTACCAAGGGCTTCCAGGTGACTTTCGCCTCCCGTATGGACAACGGCGATGACAACCCGGCAGAAATCTATTACTCAAACGGAGGAGAACTTAATCTTGATAACAACAAGGTGTCACCAAAAGGCGGATTGAAGGCGGGTCCTGCCGCTGCCATGAAAATGGAACCGTTCCTGCTGCCGGAACTTAGCCTGGCAACTACCGGCGAAAAAATTTCTACCTCAGCCAACACCGGTGGGGACGCACTCACGTCGGCGCATATGCGCAACTTCATGGAGTGCGTACGCAGTCGCAAGCAGCCCAATGCACCCGTGGAAGCAGGCTATAGCCATGCCATCGCCATCATCATGACCAACGCCGCCGTGCGCACCGGCCACAAAGTTACTTTCGACACAAAAACACAGGAAGTAATGGCGGGAGGGAAGGCATTTAAGTATTAACTAAAAAAACTAAAAAACTCAAATAGTTTGTAGTTTATGGTTTGTAGTTTATAGTTAGTTTAAACCCAAATTGCGAACTAACCATAAACTACAAACTACAAACTATAAACTTTTCTCTAATTCTTGTTATGCAAGCTATCCTTGGTATTTTCTTTCACTTTATCGGCGGCTTTGCCTCCGGCAGTTTTTACATTCCTTTTAAAAAAGTGAAGGGCTGGGCCTGGGAAAGTTACTGGATCGTCGGCGGCATATTTTCCTGGCTCTTTGTTCCGTTTCTTGCGGCTTACCTCACGGTTCCTCACTTTATGGATATCATCCGGAGTGCGGACCCTTCCGTCATCTACTGGACTTATTTTATGGGTCTGCTCTGGGGCATAGGGGGACTTACATTCGGATTATCCATGCGATACCTCGGGCTTTCATTAGGCATGTCAGTTGTACTTGGCTTCACCTCTGCCTTCGGCGCGCTGGTACCACCGATATACCGTGACATTGTGAAGAGTCCGACCGGCGTTACCTTCAGCGGTATGATGCAAAGCACCGGTGGCGTACTGGTACTGATGGGTGTGCTGGTTTGCCTCATCGGCATCTTTATCTGCGGCAGGGCAGGTGTGATGAAAGAAAAAGAATTGTCTGCCGACCAGAAAAAAGAAAGCATTAAAGAATTTAATCTCGGCAAAGGACTCACCGTGGCGATCATCTCGGGCATCCTGAGTGCCTGTTTTAATTTTGGCATCGAGGCCGGCAAACCGATGGCGCTGGTCGCGATCGAGAACGGCAGCAACCCACTTTTTCAGAACAACGTAATTTTTGTGGTGATCCTCTGGGGTGGACTTACCACCAACCTGATCTGGTGTATGATTCTTAACGCACGCAACAAAACCTTCGGAGATTACACCAACCCGAACACACCCATTCTGTCCAATATTATTTTTTCCGCGCTCGCTGGAACCACCTGGTTCCTGCAATTCTTTTTCTATGGCATGGGCGAAAGCAAACTCGGAAATGGTGCGAGTTCATGGATCCTGCATATGGCCTTTATCATACTCGTCTCGAGCATGTGGGGCATCACGTTTAAAGAATGGAAAGGGGTCAGTAAGAAAACATTCAGTACCATTTTAATGGGGATCTTTGTCATCATCCTGTCGGTGATCCTGGTAGGCTATGGCAATTCGATCACCAGCTAAACACAACCGTAAACATCAAAAAGATTTTTTATGTCTCAAACAGCAGCAACACAATTCAAGCATGTTAGTTATCTCTGGGATGACGAAAAAGCAGCAGAAATGGCCGGCGATGAAGTGGCACTGCTGATATACCGGTCGAACCTGCTGGGTGCCGATCTCCGCCTGACCAATTACGGCGGCGGAAATACCTCCTGTAAAGTATTTGCGAAAGACCCGTTAACCGGGGAAAGCACTGAAGTCATGTGGGTAAAGGGTTCCGGTGGCGACCTGGGTACGCTTAAAAAAAGCGGCCTGGCAGCATTGTATGTTGACCGCCTGCACAGTTTGAGTAGCGTTTATAGAGGTATTGAATTTGAAGACGAGATGGTGGAACTGTTCAACCATTCCATATTTGACCTGGCGTCCAAGGCGCCGTCCATCGACACACCACTCCATGGATTCCTCCCCTTTAAACACATCGACCACCTGCACCCGGATGCAGCTATTGCCATCGCGGCGGCCAAAGACGGCAAACGCATCACGGACGAACTGTTCTCCGGCACCATTGGCTGGGTAGAATGGCAACGCCCTGGTTTCGACCTGGGATTAAAGATGCGCGAATGCCTGCAGAAAAATCCGATGATACGTGGTATTATGCTCGGCTCACACGGCCTCTTTACCTGGGGAGATACCGCGTATGAAAGTTATATCAACACGCTTGAAGTCATTGAAAAATGTGCGGAATACCTGGAAGAAAATTATGGCAAGAAAGGACCCGTCTTTGGCGGCCAAAAACTGGCGCCGACGGATAAAGAACTCCGCGGGAAACAGGCAGGTGCCCTGGCACCGATCCTGCGCGGATTCTGTTCCACCAACCAGCACATGGTCGGTCATTTTACCGATGACGATCGTGTACTTGAATTTACCAATTCCAATGACCTGGACAGGCTTGCGCCCATGGGTACCAGTTGCCCCGATCACTTCCTGCGTACCAAGATCAGTCCGCTGGTACTGGAAATGGAATCAGGTGAAGACCTCTCCGATGTAAAAGCGCTGAAAGAGCGGCTGGAGCCGGTATTTGAGGGTTACCGCAAACTCTACAAAGACTATTACGAAACCAACAAACACCCCAACAGCCCCGCGATCCGGGATGCTAACCCGGTGGTCATCTTATACCCGGGTATCGGCATGTTTACTTTTGCCAAAGACAAACAGACCGCACGCGTGGCGGCGGAATTCTATATCAACGCCATTAACGTCATGAAGGGCGCCGAAGCCATTTCAGAGTATACCTCGCTGCCGCGACAGGAAGCGTTTAATATTGAATACTGGTTGCTTGAAGAAGCCAAACTGCAGCGTATGCCCAAGCCGAAAGCGTTATCCGGCAAGATCGCGCTGATCACCGGCAGTGCCGGTGGTATCGGCAAAGCGATCGCCAAAAAATTCGTTCAGGAAGGTGCCTGTGTCGTCATCAACGACAACGACAAAAGCCGGCTGGATGCGGCCGATGAAGAATTTAAAAAACAGTTTGGCAAAGATGCCTATACCAGTGTGCTGCTGGACGTAACCAACTCCGCGCACATTGCCAATGTATTTCATGCCGCCGCGCTTGCTTTTGGCGGTGTTGACATCGTGGTGAACTGCGCCGGTTTGTCCATTTCAAAACCGATCGAAGAACATACTGAACAAGACTGGGACCTATTGTATGATGTGTTGGTGAAAGGCCAGTTCCTCATCACCCAGGGCGGCGTTGCCGTCATGCGCAAACAGGCCATTGGTGGCGATGTGTTGAACATCGTTAGCAAGAACGCGCTGGTCTCCGGACCCAACAATGCCGGTTACGGTTCCGCGAAGGCGGCACAGATCCACCTCAGCAGGCTGAATGCTGCTGAACTGGGTCCCGATAAAATACGCGTCAATACGGTGAACCCGGATGCCGTCATTTCCGACAGCAAAATATGGGCAGGTGCCTGGGCTGAGGGCCGTGCGAAAGCCTATGGCGTCAAGGTAGAAGAGTTGCCGGCATATTACGCAAAAAGGACTTTATTAAATGAAATTATATTGCCTGAAGACATCGCCAATGCCTGCTTCGTGTTCGTCGGCGGCCTCCTAAACAAATCCACCGGCAATGTGCTGAATGTGGATGGGGGAGTGGCGATGGCGTTTGTGAGGTAGGGAGCAGGTATGGGGTATGAGGTATGGGGTATGAGGAAGAAGTAATTTTCAATAATCAATGTTCAATTTTCAATCAATGTCGTTTTTAGCTAGCGGTGTTAGAAATAATCAAGAATCAATTTTTAATGCTCAATATTTAATAAAGACGTGGCGGTCAAGCTGGGTTTCTGTATTAAGCATTGAAAATTGACTGTTGATTATTGTATATTAAAAATTTCATCAGGTATTTAGATTCGGGCTTAACCCCATACCCGATACCTCATACCTCATACCCTTTTCGGTCACCAAACACTCAACCATGCGCTCCGCCTTCAAACTAAAACTCTTCCCCGGCTATATCGACGAATACAAAAGACGTCACGATGAGCTGTGGCCGGAACTGGAAGAGTTGCTAAAATCATCGGGTATCTCTGAATATTCGATTTTCCTGGATGAACAGTCGCTGGACCTGTTTGGCGTAATGAACGTGGAAGGCACGGCCCGTGAACAAATGTCGCAGCACCCGGTGATGAAAAAATGGTGGGCCTATATGAAAGACATCATGGAAACCAACCCGGATAACTCGCCGGTGAGCGTTCCCTTGCAGGAAGTATTTTATATGAAATGATCATCGGCGCACCATATTATAGATGGTGCCATCGATTTTTTACCCATAAAATTTCTACGATGCAGCTTGAAAAATATAAAATCGAAGAACACAAACAGTCGCTGCTGTAAAAACACAAGAGTAAATTTAATAACCA
>JBBSSY010000335.1:0-4544 GCA_038241595.1 Chitinophagales bacterium
ATGTCTGACTAAAACTACAACCGGGGAACCCTGTTGCTTAGAAGCTTTTTCAATGTCTGACCCAAACTATAAAGACTATTTTAAGGACCTTCGCCTTCCCGATCCGCATTCGAGTGGTAAGAAGCAGGAATCTCCGAATCATATAGTCGCGAAAAGTGGCTTTAAGGTAAGCCGCGAAGCGGCCACTTGCCTGATGACTATTTTGAGGGTATCACCTGAACTGTATCGCCTTCACCGGCTGAATCTTCCTGACGATAAAGGTTGGAATAATCAGTACGAGGAAACAAACGATGAATGTGCCGCAGTTTACGAGGATCACCTGCCACCAGATAATACGTGCTTCCGCCTTCGATACATAATACATATCCTCCGGCAGCGTGATGAACCCGTATTTCTGCTGCAGCCAGCAGAAACCCAAACCAACCAGGTTGCCAAAGATGATGCCGGCAATGGCGATCAGGGTCGCCTGGTAGAGGAAGACTTTTTGCACCAGCGAATCCGGCGCACCAAGGGCCTTCAACACTCCGATCATCCGCGTTCTTTCCAATACCAGGATAATCAGGCAAGTGATAAGATTTAACACCGCGACCACCGTCATAATCAGCAGCACGATCACGATGGTCTGGTTTTGCAGGTTGAGCCAATCGAATATGTTGGGGTTGATCTGGCGGATGGTGCGACTGTCCCACATTTCAGGCAGGTCATAGAAGATCGCTTCATTCACTGTATCCATTTTCTTGTAGTCCTTAAGGAAGATCTCGTAACCGCCGATCATATGGTTTCCCCAGTTGTTGAGGCGCTGAACCAGCCTGATGTCCCCCAAAGCGATGAGTTTATCGTATTCTTCTATGCCTGTTTTATACGTGCCGGCGACGGTGAGTTTGCGTGCGCGCGGTGCCGATCCGTCCGATTGGATAAAGTAAATCAGTACCTGGTCGTTCGTTTTGAGTTTAAGCTGGCCCGCGGTATATTGCGAGAGATTGATCTCGTTGCTGTAACCACTGTCCGGAAAATTTATCCAGCGGCCGCTTACCAGGAAGTTTTTCAGGTTGTTAAAATCGTAATCTTTTTCCACGCCCTTGAACAACACGCCTTCGATGGTTTCGGCAGTTTTGAGGATGGCGTTTTTGGTGGCATAGGGCTGTACCGTTTTTATGTCGGTATGTTTGCGCAGGATGTTGACGATGGTATCGTTTTCTGTAATCGGCATTTCTTCCGCAAAAGATACTTTATTGGGCTCGAAATGCTGGACGCGGATATGGCCAAAAAAGCTAAAGATCTTCTGACTGATGGCGTACTGGAAACCATTGGTAAAAGCCATGGCGATGATCATAGCGGCCACGCTGATTACCGTTGCAGCGGTGGCCAGGCGGATGATGAACCGGGAGAAAGATCGTTGCTGGTTGAAGGCGATGCGACGCGCTATGAAAAATGAGAGCATGGAGTTGACTTCCTTTAAAGGATCAAAAATAGCGGTATCTACCTATAGCCCGCTGTTTTTCTGGCAATTACCGTTAATTTATGCAACTTTGCGGCGTGTCTTCCATTTAATTGGCAACAGGTCGTTTGAGGCTAACCACATCATTATCATTTCCCAGGTTATGTCTAAATTTGGCCACTGATATTAATCCAGTTTACCATGAAATATCTTTTCCTGTTTGGCTTTTCCTTTTTTTTCCGGGTAGTCGGTGCACAGATCCCGGATCATAATTATGCCGCCAACATAAAAAGCATCAAACTGAATGTAAGTGGTAACCCGCTCGCTTACCCGGTCTGGAAGCTCAACAGCGGTGATCGCCTCGATCTTAATTTCGACGATGTCAATGGCGGGGTGCGAAACTACTCATACACGTACCAGTTATACAACGCCGACTGGACGCCGGCCATGCTTAGCCAGCTCGATTTCATCAGCGGCTTTTCACAGATGCGGTTGTCAAACTACCGGGTGTCTTCCCTGGCACTGACAAAATATACCCATTACCAGGCTACCCTTCCAGAACGCAATTGCATGCCTACGCGCTCGGGCAATTACCTGCTCAAGGTATTCGCGGATGGCGATCCGAATAAATTGCTGTTTACGCGTCGCCTGCTGGTGGTGAACCAGAATGTCGAGATCGCTGCACAGATCCAGCAACCATTCAACGGGCAGTATTTTAAAACAAGCCAGAAAGTGCAATTTTCGATCAACACCGCGCGCCTTAACCTGGTCAATGCCATGCAGCAGGTAAACGTCTGCATTTTGCAGAACAACCGCTGGGACAATTACATCCACAACCTGCGCCCTACGTTTATCAAACAGGGTTCACTGGAATACAATACCGAAAACGATTGCATTTTCCCCGGCGGCCGCGAATGGCGATGGCTCGACCTGCGCAGTTTTCGCTTGCAGAGCGACCGCGTGGAGAAGGCGGATTATGGCCCCCGGACGACAGATATTTACGTGAAGCCCGACCTGGATCGATCCGCCCAGCGTTTCGTTTTTTACCGGGACAACAACGGCATGTTTTACACCGACGTCACCGAAAGCATCAACCCACTCTGGCAGGCCGACTATGCCACCGTTCATTTTCGTTTCGTGCCGCCAAACAATACACCTTTCCAAAACCAGGACCTTTACCTGATGGGCGAGCTTAGCAATTACGGCGACTCGGATTCTGCGAAAATGCGTTTTAACCAGCAAAGCGGCATGTATGAGACCTCACTTTTTTTGAAACAGGGCTACTATGACTATTTGTATGTTACCAAACTTTCTGCGGACGGCAAACCCTCTTTTGAAATGACGGAGGGTAATTTCTGGGATACCGAAAACACTTACCTCATACTTGTTTACTACCGGCCGCTTGGCGGGCGGGCGGATGAACTGGTGGGTTTCACCAGGATCAATTCACTGGCAGGGCGGAAGGATATTGGTTTTTAACCCGAGTAAGGCAACGATGAAAACATAAAGGAACGATGTTGTGTATTGTAGACTTTTTTGTAGCCGATATGCTGTTAATCGTGAAAAATCTGCTTTAGATTTGGAACTGAAAACGCAAATCCCTTATATTTGCGACGGCAAGTCTTATACGGCCAGCTCCTGCAGAACCCCCCAGGGTCGGAAGGCAGCAAGGGTACGTGGTTGTAGCGGTGCGATATAAGTAACTTGCCACTTTTTTTTTCTCTCACACCTATATCAAATCCCATAATATGAAGTTTTTTATCGATACCGCTAATCTGGACCAGATCCGCGAAGCGAATGAATTAGGCATTTTGGATGGTGTAACTACCAACCCATCGTTAATGGCTAAGGAAGGCATCAAGGGCGAAGAGGCGGTTATCAATCACTATAAAGCAATTTGCGACATCGTTGAAGGTGATATCAGTGCAGAAGTATTGTCAACTGAATTCAACACAATCGTGGAGGAAGGCGAAAAACTTGCTGCCATTCATCCAAATATCATCGTGAAAGTACCAATGACTAAAGACGGCGTGAAGGCCATCAAGTGGTTTACCGACAATGGCATTAAAACCAACTGCACACTGGTATTTTCCGCCGGCCAGGCGATTCTCGCCGCAAAAGCGGGCGCTGCCTATGTATCACCCTTCATCGGACGAATCGACGACAGCGGCTGGGACGGTGTTGAACTAATTAAACAGATATCATTTATCTTCAAACTACAGGGTTTTAAAACAGAGATTCTTGCGGCCTCTATCCGGTCAGCGCTGCACATCATCAAGTGTGCGGAAGCCGGTGCCAATGTTTGTACCTGCCCGCTAGACTCAATTCTCGGCTTGCTGAAGCATCCTTTGACTGATATCGGACTGGCTAAATTCCTGGAAGATGGTAAGAAGATGGCTTCCCCAATAGCCTAGTAAACAAAAATTTAATGACAAGGCTCGGGTGATTCCGGGCCTTTTTTATGTTCTTTTCTTCCTGGATTTTGCCGGTTCCCGCATGATTTCTTCCGATGTTTTCAGCGGTTCGTTGTTTTCCATTTTTTTAATATAAATGGTTACGGATTTTCGAACATCCGGCTTGCTCTTTAATACTGCCGTTATGGTGACAGATTCGCCGCTAAAATCTTTCTCCACGAACAGGCTGTTTTTCTCAAAGCGGCAAGCGCTTGCGCTGAAGTCGATCTCCTTGGATGTCAGGGGAAGCCATTGCCCGTCGGTTGTTTTCCCATCAACGTTGATGTAATTGTAGGTTCCTTTTTTCAGGCTGTCGGTGTAGAGGTTGAAGTAGATGCTTTCCACCTGTTGCGCTTTTAGCGCAAAGGAGGTCAGTAATGATAAAAGTGAAATGAATAAACAGCGCATCTGCCAAAGGTACGACTGTGTTGAAAATAGAACATACTTTTAACTTTTTGACCGACGCAAAACCGGCGGAGAAGTGCTGTATTAGCTCGGCGGGGAAGTACCCCAACACCCACCCCCGATAATTTTTTTGCCAATTGCCGCACACGCATTACTTTTGCGCAACAAATGAAAATTAACACACACATCCATCACTTCCATCGTTTTTCAAAAGCGTAAGCTGGTGTATGTGTATTGAATAAAACATG
>JBBSSY010000336.1:0-4528 GCA_038241595.1 Chitinophagales bacterium
AAAATGAAGCCAGTTCGATGTACGTTTCATGCGGCAGTTCGCCCGTTATATGCAGGTCAAATTTATCAACCCCTGCTGAGCCCGACAGGCGATTCGTCTCATACCGGGCGAGGTGATCCAGCGGATCCGCAGCCAGCAATAATTCCGTGATATGCAGGGCCCGCCCGGTTTGGTAACTTTTGCGGCAGGCGACCACCAGCAGCTGCAGCGCCTGTTTGTTTCCGTTATTTACTACCAATGCTTTTTCCAGGTATGCTATTGCTTTTTCATATTGCGATTCACCGATCAGCATCCTCGCCAGCTCGGTATAGGCGGCTCCCCGTTGCGCGGGTGAAAGGGCGGTCATTGAATATGCTTCTTTCGCATCAGCCGGTTTCGACAACTTCTGACAGACTAGCCCGTATAAGTAATTGGCCCCGCCGTCATACGTGTCAATCGACAAGGCCTGCAACAAGAGATCTCTTGCGGGCTCGTACAACATCGACCGGGTGTGCAAGCCAGCAAGCGCAGTCAGCGCCGGGATAAAACAGGGATCTGCTGCCAGGCAGGCTTCATACTTTTCCACCGCCCAGTTGAAAAAGCGCTGGCGCTCCCATTCCCTACCCTGGAAATACAATCCCTGTACGGATGCCGGATCGAAATCCTGCGTAATCGCAAGCGGTCGCTGCAGCACCGACTCCTGCTCGCCGGCATCGTATAAAAGCTTTCCGTTGCATGACAATTTTACTGTCAGTTCATTAAACTCTGCGGGTAAGGTCACCAGCATCACTTGCAAGGGCTGCAGGTGTAGAGGCTCCTGTAATATATGTATTCCGTCTTCCAGTTTTAATCGGCCCTGCAACGGTTTGTTGGCAGTCACCTGCAGCGTTTGAGTCTCCCCGTTATAGAAAAATGACAGTTCGGGGCAGGCATAAGTCAGGCCATCCATGCCCGTTACCGGGAACCAGCCTTCGTTCCAGTTGTCATAAGTATACGGCTGGAAAGACCGGTGTTTAAAGGGTGTTTTTGAGCTCGATGAAATGCTTTGGTTAAACATCCTGCCAGACTGCACCTCGGTATACTGCCCATCTGCATCGGTCAGCAGGTCTTCCCACAACATACCGTAGCGCGACAAACCCCAGATCCAGATCTTTTTACCGGGTTTGTCGTCGTAATCTGCAAAGTGTGCCATACCAAACCGGTCGGCATGCCAGTAGCAGCCCCAGAAATTATTATACGCACCGGTTACATGGTATGATTTATAATGTCCGAAATCATTGTTGTTGTAGTGACTGAGGTCGCGGCCCCGGTCATCCAGCGGCCACGCGTACGCAGCACCATCATGCCCCAGGTGCGCATGGCCCGGAAAAATATATTGAAGGTCGCCGGCCGTTTTGATCCCGACATTTGACCAGTTATAATAAGCCTGCTCGAAGGGCCCGTTGTTGAACCAGGAAGTACGCGTCTCAAATAATGCCGCTGCCGGGTGCAGGTAGATCTCCACCAGCCAGCGGGTGCGCGAGGGCCAGTCTGTGGCGCCGACAAAACAGCTCACGCTGCCGTCGCTGTTTTCGCGGATGGCATGGTCAACCGCTGCCGAACAGGAGGGGCTGTGGCCGATGATGCCGATATTGGTTTCGAGTCCGCCCGAGGTCCAGGGGCCGCGCATGGCTACATCCCTGAATTTGACGACATGGTTAAAGTAGATAAATTCCCTGCCGGTTGTTTTTTCGATGGCGCCCCAGATCTTTCCGCCAACGGCCGGGTTAATCCAGAGTTTGATGAAGTCGTTTTCCATCACGATCATTTCCCAGGCGGTGTCTGTGCCCTCGCTTGAATAACCGTCGAAGCGGTTATAGGGATACAAACGACCGAACTCCGGAACCGGTGCGGGGTCGGAAAAAGGATAGGTTTTCAGGGTGATGGTTTCTGTACGGATCTGTGCCTTCATGGGGCGGCAAAATCGGTCATTTAGTTTGAATGACAAAACAGCGGTCAGCGATCAGCAATCAGCAATCAGCAATCAGTAATCAGAAGAATGGGTATGGGTATAACCCGCACCCATACTCCTTCTTCTTTGCCCGATAGCGTCTTGAAATTTGATACATTTATGCGGTAAATAAAACGTCCCGCCTTTCACATGGAAAATGCCCTTCATCAAAGCGCAACTGCCCCTGCCCCGGGAAAAGTGCCCTTCACCGAAAAGCGGTTTGTCGTCACCTTGTCGTTCGTGGTATCGCTTTTTATGTTGTGGGGCATTGCCATTACGATGGGCGATGTACTCAACAGGCACTTTCAGCAGGTGCTCGATATCTCCAGGGCCAAATCGGCGCTCGTACAATTTTCGATGTTTGGTGCGTATGCCGTGATGGGTATTCCGGCGGGACTGTTTATGAAAAAATACGGGTATAAAAAAGGCGTGCTGCTGGGCCTGTTCCTGTATGCCTTTGGCGCATTTTTATTTGTGCCCGCTGCCAATGCCGCCTCGTTTACTTTTTTCCGGGTCGCCTTGTTTATACTCGCCTGCGGACTCGCCACCATGGAAACGGTGGCGCATCCTTTTGTGGCTTCCCTGGGCGCGCAGGGCTCGAGTGCCCAGCGACTGAATTTTGCACAGGGGTTTAACGGCCTTGGTGGCGTGCTGGGCTCCACACTGGGCGGGTACTTCATTCTGCGGGCGGGCCATGCCGACAACCTGGAATCCGTGAAGTTGCTCTACCTGGTGATCGGCTCGGTAATCGTAGGCATCGGTGTGGCGTTTTTCTTTTTAAAGGTACCACCGATCCCGGAAACCTACCCGGCCGAAGCAAACGAAGAATCATTGGCGGCGGGTGCGCCTGCCGCCACACCGAAGGGGTTGTTCCGCCACAAACATTTTATCTGGGCCATCGTCGCGCAGTTTTTCTGCGTGGCCGCGCAGGGTGGCACCTGGGCATTCTTTATCAATTATGGCGTGGAGAAAATGGGCTTTTCGAGCGAGAAAGCGGCGTACTTTTTTGCTGCCAGTATGGTGCTGAAAATGATCGGGCGTTTTACCGGCGCTTTCACCATGCGATTTATCGCGCCCAATAAATTACTGGCGATTTTCGCCTGCGCGAACATACTCATGTGCCTCATCATCGCGCAGAGTTTTGGCTGGCCCTCATTCATCGCGCTGATCATGCTTAATTTTTTCTTCAGCATCATGTACCCGACCATTTTTAGCCTGGGATTGAAAGATCTTGGGCCGCATAAACAACAGGCATCCTCGTTTATCGTGATGGGTGTTGCCGGCGGCGCCGTTTTTCCGCCGCTGATGGGCCTCATCGCCAACCACAATATTGCCGCGGCCTACTACTTACCGATCATCTGTTACGCATTTATTTTCCTGTTCGCGACAAAGCTGAGCAAGATCAGGAGCTAATCAATATTTAGATAGTATGACAATACCGGGAATCATCTTATTAACGCCAAACCGCGTCTGGCGCACCTACCAGGGTGGACGAACACTGGACCAACTCGCAGGCAACGAGGGTGCTCCAGATAGCCACCTCGCGGAAGACTGGATCGCTTCCACCACGCGTGCCATCAACAAAGGCAGGGAAGCCGTAGATGAGGAAGGATATTCCAGCGTACATATTAACGGCAACGACTACCTGCTGAAAGAACTGATGGAAGAATATCCGGAAGTGATGATCGGCGATGATCACTACAAAAAATACGGCGCGAATAGCCAGTTCCTGTTGAAGTTCATCGATTCGTCTATCCGGCTGCATATCCAGGCACACCCGACCATCTCTTTTGCAAAAAGGTACCTGGACAGCGATTCAGGCAAAACGGAAGCGTATGTTATCCTGCATATCCGAGAGGAAGTTCCCGAGCCGTATATCTACCTCGGTTTTCAACACCCGTTGTCAAGGGAAGCATTTAAACGAGCCGTTGAAACGCAGGATGAAGCACAAATCCTGGCAGGTTTTGAAAAGATACCGGTTAAACCGGGTGATGTCTTTTTCGTACCCGGCGGTTTACCTCATGCCATCGGCGAGGGCATATTTATGGTGGAGATTATGGAGCCCACTGACCTCGTCGTGCGTTTCGAATTCGAACGTGGCGGTTATACATTACCGGAAGGCGCGCGATTTATGAACCGGGGTATCGACTTCGCACTGGATATGATGTCCTTCGAGCCTTTACCGGTAGAAACCATCAGAGAAAAATATTTTTGCAACCCGGTGGTCATTGATAAAGGGGCCGGTTATCAAGAGGCCCTGCTAATTGGTCCCGCTCAAACGCCGTGCTTTTCGGTGCATAGCCTTACGGTAACCGGTCAATACACCCGCGCGTCGAATGCATTTCACGTAGCCATCGTCACGAAGGGCGAC
The DNA here is from genome assembly GCA_038241595.1 of Chitinophagales bacterium. Classification (GTDB taxonomy): domain Bacteria; phylum Bacteroidota; class Bacteroidia; order Chitinophagales; family Chitinophagaceae; genus JADCRZ01. Next base: position 4,341 of record JBBSSY010000336.1, read on the forward strand.
GGGGTCATTACAGTTGGAGAAGAACACATCCGGGTCACAAATGGCGATAAATTCATCGTACCCTTTCAGACAAAAACCGTGACCTATTCATCAACCGGTGAAATGGATCTGGTACTTACCTTCCCGCCGGGCGCAATGTCATGATCTCCATTATTAATTTCAAAGGATCGTAACTTTATTCAGTATGA
>JBBSSY010000337.1:0-4527 GCA_038241595.1 Chitinophagales bacterium
ACCTGGTTGCGGCTTTGGGCATCCCACTGCGCCTGCAGGTCTGATTTAACCTGGTTACGGAATTCTTCCTCGGTCATCGTTTCTTTATCGAGGTATACCGTTTTAAAAAAGGCTTCGTCAAGCGCCGGCAATTCCGACAAGCTGATTTTATTAATCCGGATCTTAAAGTAAAGGCTTTCGCGCGAGGGGTCCGTCTCAGGCAGGTTCAAGTCGCGGAAAATATCAGGCAGGCTTGCGGCTTCAAATGCCTGGGAAAGTTGAACAAGTATTTCGTCATTGAGCGCTTTGCCCATCAGCTGCTGTTTCGTTTCGGCCGAAAATTTCTTGAAGTCGACGATCACCTCTTTTTCGGTTTCTTCTCCAACGGGGTTGCCCACTTCATCAGTTTGGGTAAAGGCCAGGTGCAGTATGCTTTCTTCAGAAGCGATTGTTTCATGATCGGTAGATTCCGCAAACTGTGTCCGCATGCGTTCAATCTGCTCGTTGATCATTTCATCTGTGATGATAATTTTATACCTGGTCAGGTGCAGGCTGCCCGCATCGGGGATGGTAAATTCCGGTTTTAAACCAACTTCAAAGGAAAACGCATATTCAGCCGGCTCGTTCATGTCGATTTTTGGCGACTCATCAAACAGCGGTAAGGGGTTTGCAAAAATTTCCAGTTTTTCACTGGTCATGTAATCCTGCAATTCTTTTTCAACACGCTTGATTACTTCGTCCTGGAAAATCGATGTGCCATACATTTTCTTTACCATTCCCATCGGAACCATGCCTTTTCTAAACCCGGGAATGTTTGCTTTCTTGCTGTAATCCTTTAATATTTTCTGAAAAGAGGGAAGGTAATCGTCGGAAGCAACCTTCACTATTATTTTCTCATTCAGAATACCAATATTCTCCCTCGTAACGGTAGCCATGTGTACTTTTTTTACTGTTTATAATATGACAAGTTTACTCTTTGTGCAAAAGTACACCTGTTTTTGGGGTCGCAAAGTTAATGCATTTGACAGAATAACAACGCGTCCGCGCAGGTTTTGCAATTATTGACAGCGATTTATGGATCTGCAAAGGGAATGGGTTAATTTTTATCCTGCAGGATCAACAACGGTACATGCGTTTGATAGATCATGGAATCGGTATGGTGGTTGCCAAAAAGGCGTTCGAGGATATTGTGTTTGTGAGCAGCCATGGCAAGCAAGTCGGGCGACTGTGTTTTGCTGAACTCCTGCAGGCCATGTTCAATGTGACTGTCTTCAATGATGTGATAACTGTGCGGAACATTGGCCAGGATCTCTTCCAGTTTGTGCTTACCTGTAATTTGGTTGGGCGTCATTGTCTTCCCGGATTTTTGCACATTTACGATCATTAAGTCGGTATTTTGATCGAGAAGCAGGTTAATCAGCGGTTCGAAGCAGGCAGGGTTCATGGGGTAACTAAAGTCCGTGGCATAGGCAGCCATCCGAAACCGAATAAACTTCGCTTCGGCAGGTATGACGAAAACCGCCTGCTGGCACTTGCGAATAACCGCAATGGTCGTGCTGCCAATGAGTTTATCCAGCTCTCCGCCACCTTTCATACCCATAATCACCATCCTGATATTTTTTTCCTTCTCGATATCGCGGATTTCGTCGGAGGCAAGCCCCATCCGCACGATCCATTCAATGCCGATCCCGAACATTTCTGTTAAACGTGCCACTTCCTTTTGCAGCGCGTTCTCACTGGCCTTTTGAATCTCATCGGCAGATATCATTACGTATGGAATTTCAGAAACAGGCACTGGAAGCATATACACATGCAGGAGGATCATTGAAGCGCCCAGTTCTTTACAAAGACCGGCCGCATAATCGGCGGCATTTCGGGCAGCGGGAGAAAAGTCGGTGGGAACGAGGACTGCGTTCATGGCGGATATTTAGCTAAAGTTAAAATTTTTTTGTGGGAGTGAACATGGTTCCCGTCAATCATTGAACCGGCCAAATATCAACGATTACTGTATAGGCAGATAATTCTTCCCGCCAATCCCGGGCAAAAAAAAAGGAGTGTACGATAATACACTCCCTGTGCGGGTGGAGGGACTCGAACCCCCATGCCTCGCGGCGTCAGATCCTAAGTCTGATACGTCTACCAATTTCGCCACACCCGCTATGCACCATATTATACGGGTTTTTGCGTATGTTTTTTGGGAGTGCGAAAATAAGGGTTTTGAGAGAAATTTAAACACTTTCTTTTCTGTAAATTCGTAGTGTATGGAAACTATTGCCGCGATACCGAAGTATAATCTGACAGAAGAACAGGAAAAAAAACTCATTATCCGTGAATACCGGGGATTACTACGCTCATTGAAGACGAAATTAAAAAAGGGAGACAAGGAATTAATTCGCCAGGCTTTTGAAATAGCTGCTGAAGCGCATAAAACCATGCGCCGCAAAAGCGGGGAACCATATATTCTTCACCCCCTGGCAGTGGCGACCATCTGTACCGAAGAGATCGGGCTGGGTGTTCGATCTTCGATCTGTTCATTGCTCCATGATACGGTGGAAGATACTGATGTGACACTCGAAGACATTGAAAAAGTATTCGGCGGTGAAATCGCCCGCATCGTGGACGGGCTCACGAAAATCTCGAATGTTATCGACGTCAACGCCTCGCAGCAGGCGGAAAATTTCAAGAAGATCCTGCTGACGCTCACTGATGATCCTCGTGTCATCCTGATCAAACTGGCCGACCGCTTACACAATATGCGCACGATGGAAAGCATGAAGCGTGAGAAACAACTAAAAATTTCTTCCGAAACGGTGTACGTATATGCACCGCTTGCGCATCGGATGGGTCTTTATAATATCAAAACGGAAATGGAAGATCTGGCCATGAAATACATGGAACAGGATACCTATAAAGAAATAGCCCGCAAACTGTCTGAAACCAAGCGGGAACGGAGCCGATACATTAATGAATTCATTCGCCCGATCAAGGAGAAGCTCGAACGCGGCAACTTTAGTTTTGACATTTACGGCCGGCCAAAAAGCATCCACTCCATTTGGAATAAAATGAAGAAAAAAGGGGTGTCATTTGAGCAGGTATATGACCTCTTTGCCATCCGGGTAATATTAAGTTCACCCGCCGAGCGTGAAAAAGAAGATTGCTGGAAAGTATATTCCATGATAACGGACGAGTATACCCCTTCGCCGGAGCGCCTGCGCGACTGGCTGAGCAATCCCAAATCCAATGGCTACGAAGCGCTGCATACGACCGTTATGGGACCGCAGGGCAAATGGGTGGAAGTGCAGATCCGCACCAAGCGAATGAATGAAATTGCCGAAAAAGGTCTCGCCGCGCATTATAAATACAAGGAAGGCGCCAGCGACGAAAGCCGTTTCGATAAATGGTTCCAGCAAATACGGGAAGTACTCAGTACACAGGAAACCGATGGGGTGGATTTCTTACAAGATTTTAAAACCAGTTTCCTCGCAGAAGAAATATACGTATACACCCCGAAGGGTGATGTAAAAATGCTGCCGATCGGTTCTTCCGCGCTTGACTTTGCGTTTGCCATTCACAGCGCCATCGGCTCACGATGTATCGGCGCCAAACTCAATCATAAACTGGTACCGATCAGCCAGAAACTCCGAAGCGGCGACCAGGTAGAGATCATTACCTCCAACAAACAAAAACCAAACGAAGACTGGCTTCAGATCGTTGTTACTGCCAAAGCGAAAAGCAAGATCAAGGATGCGCTAAAAGAAGAAAGACGAACGATTGCCGAAGAAGGAAAGTACACCCTGCAGCGTAAACTGGAAGGCATGGGAGCCGGTTTTAGCCAGTACAATATCGACGAACTCACTACTTTCTACAAGCTCAATTCACCGCTTGACCTGTTTTACCGCATCGCGACTAAAACGCTCGACCTTAAAGAGCTCAAGGAATTTAAAACACTGGGTGACAAACTGGAAGCACCGAAACCAGTAAAAATTGTCGAGTTCAAACCGGAGCACCCGGTTACCCCCACACAGAAAAAAGATGCGGAACTAATCATCTTTGGTGAGAGCAGCGATAAGATCATGTACACACTTGCCAATTGCTGCAAACCGATTCCGGGTGATGACGTATTTGGCTTCGTAACCACCGGCGAAGGGCTAAAAATACATCGTACCACCTGTCCCAATGCTACCCGGTTGATGGCAAACTACGGCCACCGGGTGGTGAAAACAAAATGGGCCAAAAACAAAGAGATATCCTTTTTAACAGGCATTAAAATTATCGGCCTCGATGATGTGGGGGTCATTAATAAAATAACCAACCTTATCTCCGGCGAACTAAAAATAAATATTAATGCCTTAACCGTGGAGGCAAAAGAGGGCCTTTTTCATGGCAATATCAAAGTGTATGTGCACGATAAAGAAGAACTGGAAGAGTTGGTAGAACGATTAAAACAGTTGAGCGGCATCCATTCGGTGGACAGGTACGATATGGAAGACATTGCGTGATGAGGATGACCCAAATGTAATCCCCGGGGAGACTCAGCGTGCTGGATAT
>JBBSSY010000338.1:0-4525 GCA_038241595.1 Chitinophagales bacterium
CAACAGTTAATATTATCATTCAAAAACAATTCATGAAATTAATTAGATCAGGGTTTTTACTCGCTGCTTCATTGGTTAGCGGGTTCGTCATGCAGGCTCAAACTGCCGATGACATCATTAATAAATCCCTGGACGCCGTTGGTGGTAAGGATAAAATCAGTAAGATTAATTCTATCCATATGGAGTCAACCATGGATATTATGGGGGGAATGGCGCAAAGTTCTACTACTATCGTAAATGGCAAGGGATTTAAAAATGTTATTGACTTTAACGGCCAGAAAGCGATTCAGTGCGTAACCGACACGGGCGGATGGATGGTGAACCCGATGATGGGTGTAACAGGTGTTACGCCGATCCCGGCAGAAGAAGCCAAAGCGGCCCGTGCGCAACTTGAAATTGGCGGACAATTATACGACTATGCCAAAAAAGGCAGTACAGTTGAATTGCAGGGCCAGGAAGATGTGAACGGTACAAATGCCTACAAAATCAAACTGATCAGTGCAGACAGCATGGAGAGTACCTATTATTTCGACCCGGTTAAATTCCTCGTGATTAAAAGTGTCATGAAAAGATCCTTCGCCGGCCAGGAAATGGAAATGACGTCTATCTACTCCGACTACCAGAAAACAGATTACGGTTACCTGGTTCCGTTTAGCCTGGAACTGCAACTGCCACAATTTACCATTAAGAATACGACTAAAAAAGTAGAGATTAATAAACCGGTTGACCCCGCGATTTTCAAAGCTGGTTAACACCTTTTGTTGTTATTGCAAAGCCCGGTTCTCGCCGGGCTTTTTTTATGGATTTGCCTTTCGTGATTAGGTCAATTTGAGAACGCGATTTTCATTATGGGAAATATTCGGGCGTAAATTGCTTGTTTGGTACCATTTTTATAGCTAATTATGAACAGGTGTGGTTCTTGAATTAGAAAAGCAGATTCAAACCGAAACTAATCCGTATGCAAGCAACGCTCGAGAACCCTATTCGTATCTCTCCCCTTGAACACCAAAATCCCGTTTTACTTCCTGTCACCAATACCCGCATCAGCCGCCGGGAAGAATCGGGCAGCTGGACATTCCAGTTATACGGAGAAAACATCATTAAAACGACCTTTGTCCCCACTGGTTACAACGCCGGGGAAAATATTTCTAATGCGGTTATTATGAAGCCTTCTCCGGGCGATACGCTGATGTCTGGAGAATCAGATCATGCTACCCAATTGGGTGACCAGGCCTATGTCATTCACGAAAGGGGCACGTTCAGCTACCGGTTTGGAAATAAGCTTTACAACATCGCCGCACAATTTTTTGCTGCCAACGGTTATCATGGTTTCCAGTTTCTCATGGAGGATAATGAAAACTTCTTTGGCGGTGGCGAGCGGGCCTTGCCGATGAACCGGCGTGGCCATGGGTTCGGTTTATACAACCGGCCGGCCTTCGGATATGGCGAAGGTGCTACCGACATGAATTTTTCCGTGCCCTTTCTCATTTCAGGCAAGGGGTATGGTCTTTTCTTCGACAATCCCTCGAACGGATACTTCGATATCGGGAACAAGAAAAGCGATATGCTGGAAGCGGGCTTCAGCAGCGGTGAAATGAACTTTTACCTGATCAATGGAAATAATGTTGATGAAATATTGAGGGCGTATACTGAACTGGTAGGTCGTCAGCCAATTCCCGCGAAGTGGGTGTTTGGTAATATGATGAGCCGGTTTGGTTACAGGAGTGAAGAACAGCTGATGCAGATTCTCGCTCAGATGAAAAAGGAAGATTTCCCGGTAGATGCCGTTATCCTGGATTTATTCTGGTTTGGTGACAGCATCCGAAACACCATGGGCAACCTGGAATGGATCAACAATACAAACTGGCCCAACCCGGTTCGGATGATGCAGACCCTTAAAGACCAGGGGATCAAAACCGTCCTGATCACCGAACCCTATGTATTGATGGGCACAAAAAATTATGGGGAGTCAAAACAGTACCACGCCGTTGATTACAAATCGGAACCATACACCCTGACAAACTTCTATTTTGGTTTTGGCGGATTGCTGGATCTTTTTAGGAACGATGCCCAGGACTGGTTCTGGACCAAGTATAAAAAACAGATCGACGCCGGTGTGTCTGGCTGGTGGGGAGACCTTGGCGAACCTGAGACGCACCCTGCCGATGTCTACCACAATCTGAAGGACCTTGGTTTTGATCGCCCGTTCCGGGCGGGTGAAGTTCATAATCTCTATGGCCACTACTGGAATAAAATGGTTTTTGAAAAATACCGGCAGGATTTTCCGGCGCAGCGGCTGTTTAACCTAAACCGGGCAGGTTTTGCCGGCAGCCAGCGCTATGGCATTTTTCCATGGAGCGGCGATGTAATGAGGAACTGGAGCGGTTTGAGGGCTCAACTTCCCGTGATGCTCGGCATGAGCATCAGCGGCGTGCCATATATTCATGCGGATGCCGGCGGCTTCGCCATGGGAGAGAAAGACCCTGAATTATACACCCGCTGGTTGCAGTTTGCAGCCTTTACCCCCGTTTTTCGGCCCCATGGAACCGCGCTGGGTGAACTTGATGCGCCACATGCCAATATTGAAAGCGAGCCGGTATTTTTTCCGGAACAAACCAAAGCGATCGTCCGGAAATATATAAAACTGCGCTACAGCCTGTTGCCGTACAATTACACGCTTTCGTACGAACAGGCAAAGTGTGGCAAGCCATTGGTTCGTCCCATGTTTTATTACGATGCTACTGACCCTGACCTGTTGAGGGCGGATGATCAGTACATGTGGGGGGATAGTATCCTGGTTGCGCCGGTGTTGCATAAAGGTACGACGGAAAGAAAATTATACCTGCCCAAAGGATGCTGGTACACTTTTTTCTCTCAGGTGAAAATCAAGGGAGGCCAATGGATCAATGAGCTGGTGCAGATCAACGACATACCGCTTTATGTAAAAGCGGGTGCTTTCATCCCGTCTTACGCAAATCTGTCGAACACCGGTTCGGTGCCTGCCGTTTTGTGCGTCACTTATTTTCCGGACACGGAGAATTCATCATTTACTTTGTATGATGACGATGGGAAAACAAACGGGGCCTTCGAAAATGGTGACTTTGAACTGCTTCATTTCAATGCCACGGTTGATAAGAGCAAGTATGTTATAAAGCTTTCTTCCAATGGAGGCCGCTTCGAAGGCCGCCCCGCAACGAGAGATATCTGGCTATCGGTGCCTTCTTGTAAGCGCAAACCCATTTGGTTAAAAATAAATGATGAAGTGGTTAACGTCGAAACGCTTCTCAAAAAGGAAGCGGGTAGTGAAACTGCGTTTTGGGACCCGGCTACCTGCAATCTGCATGTGAAAACCAATTTTTCAGCAGAAGCGCTGTTGGTAAGTTTTGAGATATAACGGGCAGTTGACAGTTTTCAGTTGGCAGTATTCAGTTTGCAATTTGCAGTTGGCAGTTTTAGAGCGATGGTTCCAGGTTGCAGTTTTTTATAGTTGGCCGTTTTCAAGGCCTGCAAGGCCGTAATACAAGAGCACAGGGCGCGAGCCCTGTGTATAGGATTGTGCAGTTTAAGCCCTGTAAGCGCGAAAGATCTTTGGATGTTTTGGACTTACATTGTGTTGTACTAATCAAAGACGGTAAATCATTCTATTGAACTATTTCGGCTCTCCAGGCCTTGAGAACAGGTTCATTTACTTTGTTCTCGCGCCTGTGCTCTTGTCTGGTGGCCTTTCAACCCTGGAAAAATGCACAGACTGGCTACACAGGCCTGCAGCCTGTGCTCTTGTGTCGCGGCGTGAGAAGCAAATCCATAACACCCAACTACGAAATGATACGCTCCGATTAAGTCACCAATCGTGTTCAACTTCCCACGGAATATTGCAAACTGCATCCTGCGTGCTAAAACTGCGCACTGCCAACTGCCAATTGAAAACTGCGCACTGCCAACTGCCAACTGCCAATTGAAAACTGCCAATTGAAAACTGCCAACTGAATATTGCCAACTGTCAACTGCAAATTAAATCAGTCTTTCAACAAATCAGGCCGCCGCTCTTCGGTTCGCCTGAGCGACTCCTCGTGGCGCCACTCATCTATTCGCGCCGGGTTGCCGCTAAGCAGCACCTCGGGCACTTTCCATCCCCTGAAATCAGCAGGCCTGGTAAATACAGGCGGTGCCAGCAGGTGGTCCTGGAAAGAGTCCAGGAGGGCGGAGGTTTCATCGTTCAGTACGCCGGGTATCAGCCTGCCGATCGCGTCGACCACCACCGCTGCCGCCAGTTCCCCACCGCTCAACACGTAATCTCCGATTGATATTTCCATCGTGACATAATGTTGCCGAACGCGTTCGTCAATTCCTTTATAGTGCCCGCAGATCATCAGCAGGTTGTTTTTGAGTGACAATTGATTGGCCGTTTGCTGGTTAAAGGACGGGCCGTCGGGGGTGAGAAATATGATCTCGTCATACCGTGTGGTGGCCTGCAGGCTTTCAATGGCAAGTACGAGCGGTTCAGGCATCATGACCATACCCGCAC
>JBBSSY010000339.1:0-4518 GCA_038241595.1 Chitinophagales bacterium
CTTTTAAACCGGCCGACTGAATATATCGTACCTACGGCACTATTTTTAAATGTTTTAATCGTGCTACCGATACTTTATCCCTAACGGGGTGATAAAAAAAAGGCTGCTTCAATATGAAGCAGCCTTTGAGCACTTTGCCTTAAGAAATTTATTTTGCGAAGAATGGTGCTACGATCATAAGAACCGCTTCCTTGGTCAATGGTTCATCGAATGCTTCAGAAGCCGCATCCATTGAAATTGCCATTCCATTGATATTCACGATTTCGATCCCTGCCTGTTTGGTGTTTTCTTCACCATCATAACTGGCTTGAACAAGCGAACTGTTGATATTGCTCATCTTGCCGGTGATCCAAGGTTTTACATTACCAACACCAGAACCGTACATCCGGCGCATGAGGCGGATATGCGCTGCGTGGCGTGCTTCTACAGAATGGATCTGTAAAGCAGCTGTCAGTAAAGCGCCACCCATCACGAGTTCAGCTGCACGGCCTTTGTAAGCGCGAACCCCTGTGTCTTCGAAAGTCTGTGCCACGTTGAGGAACAGTTCGAGGTTGCTGAAAACACCTTTGAAAGGACCATTGCCGCTACCCATACCGGCAGAATAGTCGAACGCTGGTTTCTCGATTGGTTTGCCACCCAAAGCCATAATCGTATCCCGCAGAAATTTTACGTGTGCCATTTCGTGTTTGGCGATGGTCATGATTGCACCAGTGGCTGCAGCAGAAGGCAACAGGCTGGTGTTTTTCAAGGCCGTATTGTAAAATTCAGACTCCAGGTATTCTAACGCCAACGCATAGTTGAGAATGTCAACGACAGTATCCTTTGTGGCAGTATTGCCGGCGTAGGCTTTGTTGAAGAGGGAGCCGAGTGCCATTGGTACAGCAGCCATAGCAACTTTGCTGCCGAAGTTCGCGAAGCTTTTTAAAGCGCGGCGGCGCGTGTCGAGTCGGTCGTATACTTCACCATCCGCTTTCTCGATATCATTAAATATATTGTTCAGGTTCATAAAAAATAAAATTTAGTAGGTTGGTAATTTGCTTGCGTCAATCTTTGTTTTGATATATTTTCCGGCGATGGCCAACACTTCTGTCGGTTTCCTGGCAACGTCGAGACCCATGGCGTCAACAACAGTTTCATCAGCGAAGCTACCATTCATGATCAGGTCACGGAAATAAGCTGCGTGACGTGCTTCTACCGAAACGATCTTTCCAGCCAATACCAGATAACCCGGGTCTTTAATTAAACGACCCGCACCATTGTAAGCAGAAACACCCAGGTCTTCAAATGCTTTGGCAGTACCAAGTACGCTGTCTCTAGACCCGAAATCGACTGAAGAGAAATCAAATTCCAATGCGCCGATGGCATTTGCACCAAGGGCGTTTTTGAAAAATTCACGGTGAATAATTTCATGATCCCGAACGTCTGTGATAAGTGCTGTTTCAGAAGCAGACATCGAACCGTATTTAGACATCACCACCTTTATGTAGAACGCGGCTTCCAGTTGTTCCAGCGCATAGGCATAATTCAAGATTCCGAAATCACCACTGCCAAGGTCGTAGCCATCCATTGCGGCCCCGGTGTTGGTTGTGCTGTTTACTTGTTCCTTGGAACATGCTGACAAGGCAACCATTAAGCCGGATGCTGCGCCTGCATAACCCAGGAATTTGCGTCGTGACAGTTGCGCAATGTTTTTTTCACTGGCTACCATCTGATCTAGTTCAGATAATTTTTTTGGCATTTGTTTTTTTTTAATTGGTTACGAAAATTTAAATTCTTGTGCGTTTGAATTATGATGTGCTGTGAAAGAAAAAAAGGTTACTGAATTTGTTTTCCTTCTTTTACTCGAAAAACATAGATGTTTATAGTTACGAGAATGAATAAACGATGGATTGCGGTTTGAAAAAAGATTTTGTGATTTCGAAAAAATTGTTTTTATTAGAAATTAATATAATGTGTTATTGACTGTACGAAACCTGGTGACGGTGGCTGTTTTATCTGGCATACTGTAACATCCATTCATAGACATTCAAATTGCCTTCTTTATAAAATGGATCAATCGCTTCAGTCCATGAATCATGCACAGAGGCATTGAACAAGGTCAGTCGTGCAGGGATCGCCGGGTTGTGGCTGTTGATCATGGTTACGAAGTTCCTTGGCAGGTCGGCGCTGATACCCGGGTCGTTGGTATTGTGAAAAACCCACACCGGCAGGTTGGCTTTTGCAATGGCTGCACATTTCACGACGGCGTCCTGCGGTTCGAAAACGCCAGACATCGGGGCGATCGCTGCCAGCAGGGTAGGGTAGGCGGCTGCAAAATCAGAGGTTACGATGCCGCCCATGCTAAGTCCGGTCATATACATCCTCGTGCTGTCTACCCGGTAAGTTTTGCGGGCATAGTCAAGAAATGCGGCGACGTCGGCATTGGACGGATAACTCTTGAATTGCGGCGACAATATGATGAATGAAAAACTTTTACCGTTCACCGTGAAATAAGATGGCAAGGTGTTTTTTGAAAGCAGCTGTGCCACGCCATCATTCAAAACATACGGCAGATCGATGCCGCCATTGCCGCTTTGTCCGCCCCCCGGGAGGGCGATTAGCAACGGATAATTTTTGGTGGATTGCTGGTAGTAGAATGGAAGCGCGCTGTAGTACCCTGGAATCAGTGAACTGGTGGGTGTATTTACTGCGGTTAGAATGGCTGGTGCTGTCTCGAGCAATGCGTTGTAATCAATCTGTGAGGCCGGGGTGAAATTATTTTTTCTGCACGACAAGGTTGCCAGGCAAATAAACCCAAAAAGCAGGCAGCGCAAAAGTAACCGGTTCATTGTACAGTTGATTACAGTTAAAAGGGGGCGAAATCGGGTAAGATACGGTAATGGTTAATACTTAGATTTAATATTTTAAAATAAAATTAACAACATGGTAGTCAGAACAGCATTTGCGGGCAGGCTCTATACTTTTTCGTAAAATTGTAAAAAACAAAGGGATGCCGAACGATATAAAATGCCCCAGTTGTGGGAACCGCTTTGCGATGGAGCAGGCGGTTGCAGAAGAATTCAAGAACGACCTCCGGGAGAAAATGAAGTCTTTTTCTAAAACGAAGGAAGATGAATTAAAGCGGAAAGAAGAGGAGTTTGCCCGCCAGAGCCAACAACAGCAGGTGGAATTTGATAAGAAACTGGCGGAAGAAAAGAAAAAGATGCAGGAGACCCTGGGCGAATCGATCCGCAAAAACGTCAGCCGTGATTACGAGAACCAGCTGCGCATGTTACAGGAGACCCATAAAGACAGTGAAGAAAAATTAAAGGCCGCCCGCAGCAAGGAACTGGAATTCCTCAAAATGGAACAGGTGCTAAAAAATAGGGAAGCAGACCTGGAGATCCAGCTGCAGACAACCCTGCAGCAGGAACGGCAGACGCTCACCGAGCAGATCCGCAAACAGGAAATGGAGAAAAATGTGATTAAGGAAAACGGCCTGCAGATGGAATTACGCAAACTCGAAAAACAGCTGGAGGACCAGAAAAAACTGGCCGAGGAGATGAAACGCAAGGCGGAACAGGGTTCCATGCAGTTGCAGGGCGAAGTACAGGAACTGCTGCTGGAGACAATTATCCGCGAGCATTTCCCGTTTGACCAGGTGATGGAGGTGGGTAAAGGCATCGAAGGCGCGGATTGCATCCAGCTGATCCGGAACCCGTCGGGCAAGGAGTGTGGTAAAATTATCTATGAAAGCAAGCGCACGCGCGGCTGGAGCAATATCTGGGTGGATAAACTGAAAGCCGACATGCGTACGACCGGCGCCGATATGGCGATCCTCGTCACGCAAACTTTCCCGAAGGATATGGATCGCTTCGGCACGCGGGATGGCGTCTGGGTCTGTTCTTACTCGGAGGTGGCAAGTGTAGCGACGGTGCTGCGCAACGCGGTAATGTGTGTGTCGGATGCCAGGAAGTCGGAGGAAAACAAGGGCGAGAAAATGCAGATGTTGTATGCCTATATCAGCGGCAACGAGTTTCGGCAGCAGATCGAGGCCATTGCAGAGTCGTTTCATTTCCTGCAGAGCAGCATCGGCCGCGAGCGGCTCATGATGGAGAAGACCTGGAAAGAACGGGAGAAGCAGTTGCAGAAGGCGCTGATCAATACCGTACATTTTTACGGCTCGATGAAGGGGATTTTGGGCGCTTCGGTGAGCGAAATTCCGCTGCTGGAGGGCGAAAGCGGGGAGGAATAGCGAAGTAAGGGGCTGTCAGCTGTGAGCCATCAGCTATCAGAAGAAGGGTATGAGGTATGAGGTGTGGGGTGTGGGCGAGAAATTGTTGATAATTTGGTGTTGCTTTCCAGGCTCATACCCGCTGTAACCACCCCGCTTTTGCTTCGCAAAACCACCCCTCCTTGAAAAGGCGGGGAAACCATTTTCATTTTCTTTATTTCTTTTACATTAACCTTTTATCTTAACCTTTTATCGCTTTTAGATCTTTATTATTTTCATTCCCGACGATCGCGGTGCATCTAATA
>JBBSSY010000340.1:0-4515 GCA_038241595.1 Chitinophagales bacterium
AAGGCCATCCATTTGGTTGCGCGGCCATAGGTGGTGGCGTCTACTTTTGTAGCCAGCAAGGGTATCGAAGCTTTCAGGTTGCTCTCGATAAATTCAAATACCCTGGTCCTGGTGGCAGTGGTGGGCAAAGTAGAGACGGGAAAGGAATCGATGATGGGCACATTGCCATACAGGTCCATCATGAGGAAGTAATACAACGAACGCATGGTTTTCACTTCCGCGATGGAGCTCAGCTTGGTCGGGTTATCCGGCGCGGCTGAGAATAAATTGATGAGACGGTTGGATGCATTGATGCCGCCAAAGCCCCATTCCCAGTTACTTTTTACGTTTGGATGATCGGAAGTCCAGGTATGGAGGTGCAGAAAACGATACTGGCCACCGTCGTCATAATTGCCATCACGGGCAGGAATGATCGCTTCGTCCGTCGCCAGTTCCTGCATGCGCCAGTAGTCCACGGCGAAACTGAATCCCTGCGTACTGTATGCGAGCTGCGAATACAGCGGCCCGATCGCCGCCGCGTACGACGCCGGGGTTGTTGGAAAATTACTGGAAGTATACTGCGACTCCAGGGGCACGTCTAGTTTTGTACAGGCCGCAAGTGCCAGGATCGCTATTGAACAAATGCTTAATGATTTTTTCATACAGTTAATTTATCAAACCTTAAAAAATTACGTTGGCGCCAAAGATGAACGAGCGCGTTTTCGGGTAGAAGTTGTTGTTGTCGATGCCCGGGTTCAGTCCGCCCATATTGATTTCGGGGTCGATACCGCGGTACCTGGTGATTACGAAGATGTTGTTGGCGGAGGCGTAAAAGCGCAACCGCGTGATCGCCTGAATATTTGTCTTTACCGTGTAACCCAGCGTGGCATTGTCCATCCGCAGGTACGATCCATTCTCCAGGAAGCGGTCGGAGATCAGGTATGCGTTGTTGTCATTAAAAGATTCTCCCAGGGTAAACCTCGGGATGTTTAAATTTTTTGCATCGCTGGGACTATTCAGGCCCGCCAGCGTCGCATTCAAAATTTTGTTGCCGGATACCCCGCGCAGGAAGAAATTGACATCAATATTTTTATACGTGAAGGTATTGTTCCAGCCATATATCAACTTCGGTTGTGCATTACCGGGGAATATATAGTCGGCGGTGACCGGCGCGGTGGTGGCGGTGCCATCTTTTTTCTGGATTATGGTAACGCCCGCGGGGTTTTTACCGAGGTAGTGCCAGAGGTTAAAAGTGCCAATGGGCGATCCTTCCACAACCAGCTGGCTCCAGTTGCCAGACTGTCCTTTGCCGCCTGCATAGGCGGTCTGGATCGACTTCTGCGTAAAGACGTCATTAGACAAAGACTCTACATTATTGTCGTTGTGCGCCAGGTTGGCCGAAGTGCGCCAGGTAAACGTTGAATTGGTTACGGGTGTCGCATTTACCATCACTTCAATCCCCTTGTTCCTGATCCTCCCTGCGTTTGCGGTCAATTGCGTGACAAAGAATTGCGTCGCTGAAACCGGGTAGGTCCAGATAAGATCGGTGGTTAACTTGTCATAATAATCTATCGAACCGCTGAGCCGGTTGTTGAAGAGCCCAAAATCAAGACCGATATTGGTCATGGAAGTATTCTCCCATTTAAGATTCGGGTTTTCATTTTGTACCGGGCCGATCGCATTCAGCAATTGCCCGTTTGAATAATACCTGCCGGCGATGCCGTATTGCAGTTGGGCAATGAGCGGATTGAAGCCGAGGGAGTTGCCCGAAACGCCATAACCCACACGCAATTTCAGGTCGCTGATGGTTTTACTATTCTCCAGGAATTTCTCACTGCTGATGCGCCAGCCGGCGGATACGGCGGGAAAGTAACCCCAGCGGCTGTTCTTGCCAAGCAGAAGATCCGTCATTTCGCAAGGATGCCTGGAACAGGTATTTGCCGGCGTACTGGTAATTTACCCGACCATAAAACGAGATCAGTCGAAGGGTGCTGATGGTGTTATTATCGAAGGTGACGGTGCCTGCGGGTGGCGTACTAAACGCCAGGTTATTGTAGGTCAGCGCGTCGCTCACAAATCCTTGTGTAGATACGCCAAAGCCATCGCCGAAGCGATCTTCCTGCCAGGAGTAGCCGCCAAGCAATTTGACATTGTGCTGGCCGAAAATTTTATCGTAATTAAAGTAGGATTCAATAACTTTTTTTGTATTCTCGTACGCGGTGCGGGTGGCTTTGCCGTTCGTATTAACAGCTAACCCGGAGAGGCTGTTGAAATAAATATTCCGGTTAGCCTGTTCGTTCTGTGAAGAGATGCTCAGCGTGTATTGCAGTCCTGGCAGGATCTTCACCTCGGCCAGCGCGTTTGCGAGGAAGATCTTCACCTTGGTGTTATCGATGTTATTCTCGATGAGTGACACGGGGTTGAGGTAGCTCCCGCGGCTAAAATCTTCTGTATAACTTCCATTCGGGCGTTTAATGTTTACCGTTGGCAGGTAATTCAACATATTCTGGTACACCTGCGACTGGATATTATTCTGTTTTGATGTGCTGTTGACCACGGAGACCGCCAGGCGAAGGTGGTTGTTAAACGCTTTCTGCTCGACGTTCGCGCGAAGGATGGTGCGTTCCAGGGCGGAGGTGCGCATGATGCCTTCGTTATTCAGGTAATTAACCCCCGCACCATAGATGGTGTTGTTGTTGCTGCCGCTGATAGACAGGTTGTGATTGTGGGATATGCCTGTCCGTTGTACTTCCTTTTGCCAGTCTGTATTGGCAAGCGAATCGTTATTGGCGGGACTTAGCGGCTGGTTGTTGTCCTTCAGGTACCGCCGCAGCTCGTCGCCTGTCATCATCTCGATGCGTTTCGACACTTTTTCTACGCCCACGTACGAATTGTATGCCAGGCGGGTTTGACCTGCCTTCGCTTTTTTGGTAGTGATTACAATTACCCCGTTCGCGGCCCGGGAGCCGTAGATCGCGGTAGACGATGCATCTTTTAATACATCCATGGTGGCGATGTCGTCCGGCGCCACGATGTCAATGGACGCCCCGGGCACGCCGTCGATCACATAGAATGGATCTCCCGCGCCGCCTTCACGCAGCGTAGAAGGTCCTCGCAGGATAACGGCAGGTTTGGCATTCGGGTCGCCGCTCTTCGTGATGTTCAGACCCGGAACCTTACCCTGCAACAACTGACCCGGACTGGTTAATACACCGGTGTTAAAATCTTCCGCGTTGACGGAAGTGACGGACCCGGTGATGTCGCGTTTGCTGGAGCGGCCATAACCGGTCACCACGACGTCGCTGAGTTGTTTAGAAGCCGGTGCAAGGGTGATTTCGATGGACGTGCGGTCACCGATGCTGATATCCTGGCTCTCATAACCAACATAGGTTATTTTGAGGATGGCTGAAGAAGAAGTCAGCGAAATAGTGAACGCGCCATCCGTAGTGGTGGTAACGACTTTTTTCGTACCCGATACCTGGATGTTTACGCCTGCGAGGGGATTATTGTTCTGGTCTTTTACGGTGCCGTTTATTTGCCGGCCGGGTTGCTGGAAGGCGAAGGTGGTTAATACGGTTAGCAGGTTGAATAAGATAAACGGAACCCATCGTAACCGGGCGGGATGCAGGTTACGGGACAGTCCGTAGGCAATCGTTGTCATAGTAGTTCGTTTTGGTTTGAAAGCAGGCAGCTAAGCTATATAAATTAAATTGTCGTTCATAGTATTTTTAGATGATCGAACTATTAATGATATTTCGATTTGGTCGCGGGTAATTATTGAACGGTGATATAGGTGATTAGTTCATTGACCAGGATTGACTATAATTATCGAAGGTGATAAGTCCGTCACATTCCGGTTGGTGGGTGATAAATACCGGCTGGTGGAATAAATATGATAATTTTGTACAATCGTGCGTTGTTTATATGAAAAATGCTCTACGGTATCAGTTCAAGGTATTTTTACCGTTGTACCTGGTAAACTGGGTTTGTATAAACCATAAATTAGTAGTTTTGAATAAATCTTGTCTGAAAGCTTTCTATCGATCCATTTTATGGTTGATCTTACTATCTATATCGGCCACCGCCGCCTACAGCCAGCAAAAAGTTATCCGCGGATACATCATTGACGGGCAGAGTGGTGAACGCATTCCCTTCGCCTCTGTACAATTTATTAAATCAGGTTCCGGCAAACTTAGTGATTCCGCTGGCACATTCGCATTCCAGGTGGCGGAAACCTTCCAGGATACCCTGCTGGTGACGTATGTAGGCTATAAAGACGCCCGTATATATGTAACGACCGCTGGTGGCAAGCCGGATTCGTTGAATGGCAACCTGGTCGTGGTGAAGATGGACCGCGGTAAATATGCGCAGGAAGTGATCGTAAAAAGAAAGATAGATCGTGGTTTGCTGATGTGGCGCAGAATCGTTCGCAAAAAGCCTGACAATGACCTGTCTCGTTTTAATAACTTTTCGTACGAAATTTACAATAAGCTCGAGTTGGACCTCAACCGGCTTAAATTCGACAAACTCAAAGAC
>JBBSSY010000341.1:0-4515 GCA_038241595.1 Chitinophagales bacterium
ATATTGAAGATCCTGTCTGCATATTCCGGCTTGAAACCGATCCCGTTGTCGCGGACAGTGATCCGGAAATACTCAATGTTCTCGTCAAGCGAATACGCCACTACTTCTTCGGGAGTAAGCACTGTACTTACGATATCTATTTTTGGCGGCAGTTCTTTCTTCGAAAACTTCAGCGCATTGTTTAACAGGTTGTAAAAAAGCTGGTTCATCTGGGACGTAATCGCCTGCACATCGGGCATGTTCGCGTAGGTTACTTCGGCATTTTTTTCTTCAAGGATCAGGTCAAAATCTATCAGCACATATTTTATTACCTCGGCCAGGCTCGTAATAACGAACGCGTCTTGTCGTTTGGAGACGTCAGAGAGGTTCAGCAGGTCGTTGATCAGGTGGCTCATCCGGTCTGCCGATTCAATCACCTTGTTCAGGTACACCTTCGCAAAAGCGGCTGCGGGTTCGTTAAAACGTTCATTGATCAGGCTGGCGAAAGTTTTAATTTTGCGCAACGGCTCCTGCAGGTCATGACTGGCTACATAGGCGAACTGCTCCAGTTCCGCATTGGTAGATTCCAGCTGAGCTACTTTCTCTTCCAGTTCGAGCTGGCTGTTTTTGAGCGCCGTAATATCGTAGGAAGTAGCGGTGAGGCCATCACCCAGTTTGGCTAGTATCACATCCAGTGTCACTTTTTTCCGCTGTACCACCAGGCTCACTTGCAAGGCATCCGGTTCGCCGGTTTCAACGACCCCGATGTATCGCTCCATACGCTCATCGACCCCGCTGGCTGCATATATTTCTATAACGGTTTTGCCGATCATTTCCTGCGGCGTTCTACCAATCTGCCGCGCCATGGCTTCGTTGGCAAATATGACTTTGAAGTCAACGATGGTGTTGTTTGCATCCCGCACCGATTTATAGGTAATGATGCCATGCTGGGATGTGTTGATGACCGACTCCAGGAAGCGTTCCACCTCGTAGCGCTTTTTCGATTCTGCCGCCGTTGACGCAGCAGTTCCTATTATGACTATGAGTGAAGTAACAATAAACAAAATCGACAATACGTTGGTCAATACCAGGAAGGTTTGAAATTCAGTTTTTCTTTTATTCAATAAAACCGTTTCATCGCGGATGCCATCCTCTATCAATCGTTGAATCAGTAAGAGATTTTTAAATTGGCCGCTTGAATGCAGGTGGTTAAGGGTATCCAGCGCATCTTTTATATTTCCCTGCAGGATAAAGGAGTTGAAATGGGCAGCGAGGAGGGCCACTCTCCTGGACTGCCGCAGGTTGTCTTTCACCAGGCTGTCGAGTCGCGCAAAATCAACGGGGATATTGTTGGCATCACTGCGGTATAAATCGTAGATCGCTTCACTCCTGTTTTTTCTGATCACCGAAGTCAGCATCTGGGCACTTTTCATGTCGTTGGCAAGCTTTTCGAAGCCCACCATCACTTCATGGGTATGATTCACCATCAGCGTAAAGTCACGCATCTTGTTGAAGCTGACAATGTACAAAAACATCGCCACGAGCAATATGAATAAAGCACCCCCGTATTTGTAATAACTTGATTTATTCATTGATTTGTACTGGGTCCGCTTTTATATTACATGCATGAACGGCAGGAGTCTTTTTTCAAATCTCCGGTAAATAACCATAAATTTAATCCAAACGTATAAATTAATTCATCTAAATTAAAAAATTAGCGTTTACCCCTAACTGCTATAATGGTATACCCGGATGATTTTGCTACACCCGAAAGCAACCTTTCAATTATCCCGCAGATACGCTACTTGAAAGCCTGCCTGATTTCGTTGATGCCGATGCCCAGGGTAGCTCTGGAGACCGCGTCAAGCATTTTCTCGTCACCGGAAATATGATAGGTAACCTGCGAATGGGTCAGTGATTGTCCGGGGGCGAGGGCTGCCGCAGGCGATGACGATTCCAGTTCGTAAAATGGACCCATCTGCGAACCGTCTTCGAGTGGACCGTCGTTGTATGCGTTTGCGGCATCCCCCGCGTATGGATGCTGCTGGTCTTCCCAGGCAGAATTGACATAGGCGTCGCCTGGCGACGGCAGCCCGGATTGCAATAAGGTGAGCACATGGCTGGCGGCGTCATAGCTGCCGATAAATGCCCGTACGCGCAACGGCGAAACGCCCAGTTTTCCACGTTGCCTGCCGTCGGCTTTCAAAAATATAGCAGTGGCAGTTTTCTTCAACCGCTCTGGCGGTATGGTTCCAAAATAATGGTCATTTACCAGCGGCCCCTGTGCCGGTTCATTGCCCGGCTTTACCGGTATCGCGATCGTCGTAGAAGGGGATGGTTTCATCATGCCGAGCATCCATACAGACAACAAACCCGAATCACGTTGCCAGGTATTGCTGCCGCGGTTGGTGAGTGTATTTTCAGATTCAAAGGCAACCACGCGCAAACTGTTTGAATGGCCTGGTAAACGCGTACTGATTTCTTCGTCGCTGAGGATATGCACCTTTCGATCAATACCAACTGAAAACCTCGTACCCGCACGATTAACAAGGTCAAACCTTTTTGAAAAACGCACTGATCTCCTTGTCTGCGCAGTAACCACAAATGCAGCCGTATCGAGTTCTTTCGGCGTAAACCAGTGATCATAGCTGTAGGGCACATCATGCCGGAAGAACAGCGCAAACTGCCCGCCTTCCGGCCCCAGCCACAAGCGCTCCTCGCCGCCGTATGCATTCATATGTGGCTTCACCTCGCCCGACTGCACCAGTTTATAATTAATCCAGCCGAAACTCAACCCGGAGTCGCCCGAACAAGTGCTTGTCATCACCCGCCCCTGGTACTGCGGAACCAGCAGTACCTTCGAATTGCCACTCGTGAGCTCGATGAGATCAACCTTTTTTCTTAAGAATGACCGGTCATACCCGTAACTGCCGGGTTTTAAATGATGAGATTCCGGCACACGCGCTTCCGTGTTTACATTGCCACAGGAAGCGGCGCACAAAAGATAACCGGCTAACGCCACGAGCCGCAGAGGAAAGGATAGTCTGACCATAGGTATCGTATAAAATAACCGGCACCAGTGCCAGCGGGGTATTCTCATTCAATGTACATGAATGTCACCATTCATTATATTTTTGCATCAATTTCCCTCAAAAATGCTGTCATTTTAAAACATACCAGACCAACGGCAGCCAGTTCTGCCGTGATGATGAAGCTGTTCAAACCGGTTAAGCGGTAACCTATCGTGCAGGTAAGCGCGGGGTCGACGAGTGGATTTATCACGCGAAGAAATTTCAGGGAATCGGCAGTCGTCAACCTCGTTTTTTTACCAGTGACCTCCTCAAAAATTTCTTTGATCACCTGCATCATGCAAACACCCGGCACTACAGGCGTAGCGGGAAAATGCCCGGCAAATATGGCATGGGACGCCTCTAGCGTCAATGCACAGGTGATAACGCTTTCGCCAACCTCCACCCGGTCCAGCTGATACATATTGCCCAACAATATCATCGTTGCAGCTTTTTAAGACCGATGTTAAAATTAAAATTCCGGTGCGTAATCCCGATGGTATCCGGAATGCCACCCTGCAAAGGAGCTACCATCATACTTACTTTCACCTTTCGGCGCGAGGCCTTTTCGATTCGCACCAATTCGTTGCAGTCTTTAGAAGTGATATAATAATCAAAACTTTTACCGCGACTGTAGCGGAAATAACGAAACCGTTTATCCTCCAGAACCTGCACCGGGTATTGGTGGAGGTCCTGCATCAGCAGCAATTCAAAATCCTGTCGCAGGGTGTTAATCACCGCTTTGCGGTTCATCTGCGGTATCACCGAAAATACGGTAAACGTTCCTGTCTTGGAAAAGCTGAAATCAAACAATGAAACGCCCATTTCATTGGAAAATACGATGCGAACCGAACTGTCGGGCATGGTCTTGATCAGCAACAGGCCACTGAAGTGGCGATGCAGCACGTTCACCTGCGTGTTGTACAGCTCAGACCGAAAGGCAGGCCGGAACTTGTCGAGACATGCGCCATCATTGCCTGACTGCCGTAAATTTTTATACGGCCCGGCACACGAAGCCAACAGGCACAGACCACTAATTAAGCGCAAATACCGCATCGGGAATGGTTGGGTTCAATTCTTTATTGATGAAACGGATCACAGTATTGTCACCGCCTTTCTCCACCATCTCGATGCTGTTCACAGAATAATCCTTTTTATCAACGACAACATTGATCGTTTGAAAAAAGCCCTTCAGGTTTTTACCAACCGGCGTTAATTCCACCAGGTACGACTGGCTGTTTTCAAACACCTTCGTGGCAAAATCGGGATTGTCGAGCGCGGTGCCCTGCACACAGTCTACCGTGATTTTGTTGATCTGCTGGAACAACTTGTTCGATTTGGTGGACACGCGATTTTCTTTCTGTCCGTCCCGGATCAATACATTGTTCTTATTGATGATCATCAGGTACTGAAAGGGCTGGCTGTATTCCATGCGCACGAGGTTGTCTTTTTTAAACCAGAATTTACC
>JBBSSY010000342.1:0-4495 GCA_038241595.1 Chitinophagales bacterium
AGTATATCAAATAATCATTCAAATCACAGTTAAAGACAATTCAATTAATCCTTCAAATCGCCCTTCAAGACAAAGACCTCTCGCAAACGCGCCACCTAAAACAAGGTCACACTCCAGCGCCTTTCAAATGAACTGCCGCCTTGCAATACATTGATGCCTTCTTTTTCTGTCAGTTGCTGCGTGGTCGACTCACTGTCGGCGATGCCACACCATGGTTCAATACAAACAAAATTGGCATCTTTGGCAGCCCATACACCGAGGTAGGGAAAGCCCGGGTAATCAACATGAAGACCGTGCTCAAACCGGTCGCTTTTCAAGGTGACAGCATGCGACTGCAAGTTTTTGAACACCAGCGCGTCAGCAGCAAAGAGCGATTTTGTAAGCGGTAGGCGGCGCGTATGCGCCAGCAATGGTGTAGGGGCAGATTTGATGAGCCCGTCAGGCGTGATCGGCCAACGGCCCGCATTTTCTTCAACGGCAAATTGAAGGTAGTAATCATCATAGACTGCCCCTGCTTCCAAAGGAAGCCGAAAAGCAGGATGACCGCCGACCGAAAAATACATCGGATCCCGATCGGTATTCGTTACTTCATACGACACGTCCAGGGTAGCATCGCGCAACGTATACAAAACGGTAAATTCGAAATCGAACGGATAGGCAGCACGGGTGACCGCATCGGATTTCAGCACGAAAGCAGCAGCCGTATCCGTCTGGTTAGCTACTTTGAAGGTAGAGTCGCGCGCGAAACCATGCCTGCCCATGTCGTATTCACGCCCATCAAACAGGTACTTATTATTTTTCAATCCTCCCACGATCGGGAACAACACCGGTGATTTTTTCGCCCAGAACGCGGGGTCGGCACCCCACAAATAATCGATGTTGAGTTTTTTATGATAGACGCTGTTTAATTCAGCACCCAACTCGTTGATGCCTGCCGAAAGCCATTCGTTTTCAATCTTGACCATACGTTTTTATTAATCTGTCAAAGTAAAGCTGGTTTTATCAATAATCGATCGGGAATTCTGTCGGGACAAAATTGCGGTTCGACAGGATGGACCCGGGTGGCGAGATTGATCCTGCATTACTCGTAATTGATACCTATTTTCGCTCCCGTGATAACTTCTACCCACAGCGATTATTTTATACAACTCGAGTCCGAATTCGGCGCCCACAACTATCACCCGCTACCTGTCGTGCTCAATCGCGGACAGGGGGTTTTTCTTTGGGATGTAGAGGGACGACGTTATTTTGATTTTTTAAGCGGCTACTCGGCTGTCAACCAGGGCCATTGTCATCCGCGGATCGTGCAGGCACTGATAGACCAGGCCCAACGCCTGACACTTACCTCGCGTGCCTTCCACAACGATCAACTGGGGGAATATGAAAAATACATTACCCAACTGTTCGGGTACGATAAGGTGTTGCCGATGAACACCGGCGTAGAGGCGGGCGAAACCGCTTTGAAACTGGCCCGACGCTGGGGCTATGTAAAAAAGGGCATAGGCACCAACGAGGCGAGGGTCGTCGTGGCAGAAAATAATTTCTGGGGGCGGACCATGGCGGCGATTTCATCCTCTACTGATCCATCGAGCTACCAGGGCTTCGGACCATTCCTGCCGGGTTTTGACGTGGTGCCTTACAACGACCTCCCTGCACTGGAACACGCCTTTAAAAATAAAAACGTGGCCGCGTTCATGGTAGAACCGATACAGGGTGAAGCGGGGGTGGTGGTTCCAGATACCGGTTACCTGCCGGGCGTTCGCGCCCTCTGTACCGAATACAATGTGTTGATGATTGCAGATGAAATTCAGACCGGCCTGGGTAGAACGGGTAAAATGCTGGCTTGCGACCATGAAGGCGTTCGACCGGATATCGTATTACTCGGCAAAGCGCTTAGTGGCGGTATGTTGCCCGTGAGTGCGGTGCTCTGCGACGACGATATCATGATGAACATAAAACCCGGTGAACATGGCAGCACCTATGGCGGCAACCCGCTCGCCTGCCGTATCGCCACCGAATCTTTACAAGTGTTGATTGACGAGCGGATGACCGAAAATGCACAGGCGCTAGGGGAATACCTGCGCGATGAACTTAAGGCCATGGGTTCAAAATACATCAGCCTAGTACGGGGACAAGGCCTGTTAAATGCCATCGTCATCAGGCACGAACGACCCGATGCCGCCTGGGAACTGTGTGTTGCCCTTAAAGAAAACGGGTTACTCGCCAAACCTACGCACGGAGACAAAATACGCCTGGCGCCTCCCCTGCTCATTACCAGGGACCAGGTAACGGAATGCCTGGACATCATTCGACGTAGCCTCACCATATTGGACTGAGGCGCAACCTTCGGCTACTCCTTCGTGTTACACGCGGGTATCGCCTTCACCGAATTAAAGAACGCCCCTTGAGTCATACACATAATCATCAGCACACCGAACACCACCTGCAGAGTTCCGACCTGATTCGCGACGTCGTGATCGGTATGTCTGATGGCTTAACGGTGCCGTTTGCACTTGCTGCCGGTTTGAGTGGTGCCGTGGATTCTACGGGCCTGATCGTAATCGCCGGACTAGCGGAAGTAGCTGCAGGCTCCATTGCGATGGGACTCGGTGGTTACCTGGCAGGCAAAACAGAGATCGATCATTATAATTCAGAACTGGCGCGTGAATACCAGGAAGTGGAAGACCTGCCGGAACGCGAAAAAGATGAGGTGAAACAATTTTTCGCCAACCTCGGATTGAGTGAAGAAATCCAGGACCAGGCAGTAAGCGAGATGACGAAGGACAAAAAGAAATGGGTCGATTTTATGATGAAGTATGAATTAGGTCTTGACAAACCCGATCTGAGCCGCGCAAGGAAAAGTGCCATGAATATTGGTGCGTCCTACGTCGTTGGCGGCATCATCCCGCTTCTACCCTATTTTTTCACCCACGATAGTACATCCGCCCTGAAGATTTCAGCAGTAATGACTTTACTCAGCCTTTTTGTGTTCGGGTATTTTAAAAGTTATATCACAGGGGTCAACCCAATTGGCGGAGCTGTACGCGTTATGCTCATAGGTGCTGTTGCAGCCGCTTGCGCATTCGGCATTGCCAAACTAATACAGGGAATTTAAAGACTGGTGTCAGCAGGTGCCGGTTCTTCCGGATCGAGGTAGTCCTCTATCTCATCTTTTAACGTCACATCCGGCGACAGCGCGGCGACCAACATGATGACCGAAGCGGCACAATATAGATACAGACCATACTGCTTCTCGGGGCATTCGCCTGCCCGGCAGGTAGAGATGATGATGAAGTTGCGGAGAGTCCAGGCAATGTTAAACGCACAAACAAAAATATTTACGCGTTTGGCCATTACAGAAGACATCAGGAAACAACCAACGGCAATTGCGCTGAGATAAAAACTTATAAGGGCAGGTTTGCCGAAATTGGTACCCATCGTGTTCATCCCGCTGACCGTTAAATTTTTCGACACTACCCAGATCCAGGGCTGATAGCCAGCGATCAACAGCAGCAATACGCCAAATAGCCCGATCCATTTACTATTCTTCATGGCGCAAATATATTTCCTTTACAGATATCAATCGGGATGAACCTATTGGGGCCTGAAAATGAGGTCAACGCGGCGGTCGAGAGGATTAGCCCTTCTGGTACTGCCGCCTTCTGCCAGCACCGGTTCTTCTAAACTAATCCTGGACGAACTCACACCGTATCTGTCCACCAGAAGTTGCCGAACACTGGCCATGCGTTTACGGGCGATTTTTTCATTGGTAACGGCATTACCTATGGCATCTGTAAATCCTTTTAACTGGATGATAGCCGTTGTATTCTTGGCAGCCACCTGCGATAGTGGCGCGAGTTTGTTCAATTGATCACTAGACGGCGCTGTGGCACCCATTTTAAAATAAATACTGACAACCGGGAAACCCGACACGTCATATTTCTTTTCAGCGACAACCGGTTTTATCGCCACCACTGGTTGTGGCTTTTTGCGTAAACTGTCAAGTTCGCGCCTGATGGCACTCAGCTCAGCACGTAATGATTGTACCTGGGAACTGTCTATAGTAGCGGTTTTCGTTGCCTGATTTTGTTTCGTCGCTTCCGGCCGCAATGATGTAACTACAACAGGGGCGGGAACGATCGTGGTTTGCTTATTGGATCGGTTCACTTGCGATTTCAGGTCATCGACATCGTCCCGTATGTCCGAAATGTCACGGTTAGTATCGCGGTTATTATCCCGGATTATAACAGGTGGGGCAATAACCCTTGCCGCACGTTGCGTACGATAGTTCTTCAGGTACTGCGTTTCCCGTTCCAGGTCCTGGTTTCGACGCTGCGTCGCTGTCAGCTGGTATTGAAGGTTTGCTGCCTCCTGGTTGTAACTCCGCTGTTGCCTCGAGTACACATCTTGTTGCGCTTCCAATTGCTCCTGCTTCTTTTTATTCGCCTTGCCCGTACTAAACAATTCTTTATACCATTTTTTTTTGGTAACATCG
>JBBSSY010000343.1:0-4493 GCA_038241595.1 Chitinophagales bacterium
GATACATTATAAACGACTATTTTGATCTAAATATTGATAAAATCAACAAGCCGCAAGCCATCGTGGTAGAAAAGGTGATACGCAGGCGATGGGCAATTGTCTGGCACCTGGTCCTCAGTTCTGCAGGCATCGCGTTGAGTTTCTACATCGGTTATAAAATCGATAACTGGTTGCTGGGATTTATGAACCTTGCCAGCGCCGTGCTCCTGTGGTTTTACTCGACTACTTTTAAAAAGAAATTACTAATCGGCAATGTGATCATCTCCCTCCTTACTGCGTGGGTGGTGCTGGTATTATATTTCTGTGAGCTCAGGTTTCATTATGTATTTAATGACGACTCGGAGAGTTATAAAAAATACATTACCACGTTGTTTAAAGTTGCCGTGCTGTATGGTGGTTTTGCCTTTATCATATCCTTAATCAGGGAGGTAGTGAAGGACATGGAAGATATCCAGGGAGATGAAAAATACGGCTGCCGAACGATGCCGATCGTCTGGGGCATACCTGCTTCTAAAGTCTTTATCGCCACCTGGCTGGTGGTGCTGGTGGCCGCACTGACTATCGTGCAGGTATATGCGATACAGATTCATTGGTGGTGGTCAGCGGTGTATTGCACTGCGTTTGTGATTTACCCGCTCCTGTTGATTCTGCGCCGGTTGAAAAAGGCTATTGTGGCAAAAGACTACCACGCCCTCAGTTCGGCCATTAAACTTGTAATGCTATCAGGCATACTGTCGCTATTTTTTTTCAGGATCTATGGTTGATTGCACGCCAGAGGTTTTGTTTTTCGGTTTATTTATGATTATTATCTTACAATTATAATATGGAACGAATCGTGCTTGCCTCCCAGTCGCCCCGCAGGAAGCAATTGCTTGAATGGGCGGAAATTGAATTTGATGTAATCGTGCAGGAAACTGACGAGTTTTACCCGGCGGATTTGTCCATGACAGCGGTGCCTGTTTATATTGCCCGCAACAAGGCATTGGCCGTAAAACCGGCGCTGAGCCAGGAACGGATCATCGTTGCCGCCGATACGGTGGTCGTGTTGGATGACCGCATCATTGGTAAACCAAGAAATACGGATGACGCTGTATCGATTCTAACGGCGCTCTCCGGCCGACGGCACGAAGTGATCACCGGCGTGGTAATGCTCAAAGGTGCGCTTGAAATAAGTTTTTTCGATGTCACCGAAGTGTCGTTTCATGCGCTTACGCGTGACCAGATTACATTTTATGTCAATAAATATAAGCCGTTTGACAAAGCCGGAGCATACGCTATCCAGGAATGGATCGGTGTGATTGGCATCGAGTCGATTCGTGGCGACTTTTACAATGTCATGGGGCTTCCGGTCAGCAGGCTGGTACAGGCTTTACATACGCTAAAAGATCCGGCCTAATTAAGGCGATAACACGGTTTTACGGCTGGCGCACCGGTTTTAATTTGTCGGTATTCTAACAAATTAAAACGGTGCATCATGACCGAACGTCTTCTTCAATATATCTGGCAGTTCCAACATTACAACCGCAGTGAGTTACAAATCGAGCAGGGAGAAAACCTGCAGATTATTTGTGCAGGCATGCTTAATGTAAACCAGGGCCCTGATTTTCTAGGTGGTAAAGTTAAGATCGGCGACACGCTTTGGGTGGGTAACGTGGAGTTGCACCTGCGAACATCAGACTGGTTCAGGCATCTTCACCAGAACGACGAAAATTATAAAAATATCATCCTGCATGTGGTGTGGAAAAACGATGCGCCGCCTGGCAGTCGTTTTTTACCCGGCATCCCGTTGCTTGAATTGCAAACGCGTGTGCCTGCCCTCCTGCTTCAGCGTTATGAAGATTGGATGAACAATCCCTCGTTTGTTCCCTGTGAAAAACACATTACTGCTGTGAAGGAACTGGTTTGGCAAAAATGGAAAGAGCGGCTTGTGATCGAGCGGTTACAGCGAAAATCCGTGTTCATCATTGATCGCTATGAACAAAGCAATCGTCACTGGGAGGAAACGTTCTGGTGGATAATCGCACGCAATTTTGGCATTCGCGTGAATGCGGATGCGTTTGAGGAGATGGCACGCAGCATCCCGGTAAAAGTGCTTACTAAACATAAATACCAGGCCAACCAGTTGGAGGCCATATTGTTTGGGCAGGCCGGTTTGCTAGACAGGCGTTTTAAGGGAACGTACCCTAGAATGTTGCAGAAGGAGTATCGTTATTTACGGCAGATGCACCGGTTCCCGAAAATTTTTGTGTCATTAAAGTTTATGCGCATGCGTCCTTCGGCTTTTCCTTCTATTAGGCTGGCGCAGCTGGCGAGTTTAATCGGGCAGTCGACGCATCTGTTTTCGAAGGTAAAGGAGTCTGTATCACTTGGCGAGGTGAAAGCGCTCCTGCACGTTACGGCCAATGATTACTGGCATTATTACTACCGTTTCGATGAACCAACCGCGCTTTGTAAAAAGAACCTGGGTGATGACATGGTTAACAATATCCTGCTAAATACGATTATTCCGGTGTTGTTCGCCTATGGATCGCTGAATAGTGAGCAGGTATATATTGACCGGGTGCTGGGCTGGATGGAGGAGATTGAATCGGAGAAAAACCGGATCACGAAGGGATGGGTAACCTGCGGCGTAGCTAACCGGCATGCATTTGATAGCCAGTCGTTGCTGGAGTTAAAGACGCAGTATTGTGATTATAAGCGATGTTTGGAGTGTTCGGTGGGTAATGCATTGCTGGGCAGGGGATGAAGGGAACGCGTATTTTTTCAAGGGAAGGCCGACAGTGGTCAGCACAGGCCGCAGGCCTGTGTAGCGTTGTTACCCACGTTTACGCCTGCAGGGCCACCAGAAAAGAGCACAGGCTGCCTGCCTAGACGGGTACGGCACATAAGCGTTGGCGGAGAAAAAATCTCCTTTAAATCTGTTGTCCGGAATCCGTATTGCCCTATTCCAGCCTGGCAGGGGAATAGAATCTTTTGAATCATAGTCTATCATCTAATCATTCAAATCACCCTTCAGACAAACGCGCAGTACAACCTGTTCGAGAAGCACGACACACCAGGCATAGAAGATCATAGTCCTGGTATCCTGGATGCTGTCGGCTCTACCGGCTGTCCTCTCGCTCCATTCCTAGTGGTTCTACCCCATACCCCATACCTCACACCCCATACCCCATACCCCAGACCCAAACGAGATATATTTTCAAAGTATTTAAACCACCCCCCACTTAAACAATCTTAACCCGCTAGACGGGTATCGCTGCTGGTGACCAGTTAAATACCACATTTACAACAATCTCGGGGTGGATGCTGTAAATCACCGGGCAAGTGTGTGCGGCTCTTTGTAAAATAGTTTGCTCTTTTTCGGTGAGCTGGAGGGCGGTTGGGAAAGTAAACGTGAGGTTGATGCCACCGATGCGGCGGGGTTCACTTTTCATGATCTTTTCTACCTCGATTTTTGTATCAACCAGGTCAATATTCATATCACGTGCCTTGATGCCCATAATCGTTAGCATACAACTGCCGAGGGAAGTGGCCACCAGGTCGGAAGGCGAAAAACGCGCGGCCTTGCCCTGGTTATCAAGCGGGGCGTCTGTTTCGATGATCGTGCCCGATTGAAGATGGGTAGCGATTGTTCTCAGATTGCCATCGTAAACAATAGTCGAGGTCATTTTGTATAATTTTTGCATAAATTTACGTTAGAAACTCAAATACATTAAGGTGAAAAAAATTTTCCTGATAATATTAGCCGTTTCGGTCGGCATCGCATCATTTGCCCAGAACCCGCGGAATGACCCCCGCTATAGGAAGCAGCAGCAGCAGATGAAGAAGAAGAATGAAAAACAGCAACGGTTAAATTCTATCATGAAACACGAGGAAGAGGAAGGCGAGATTGTTTTTCGCACGCACAGCCTGTTTGGCGTCAAATTGAATACGGACGGATATGGCATCTCCTACGAACGTGGAAAATATATAAATTCCAGTAAAACCAATATTCTACAATTTGAACTGAACGAAAAGTTGAGTCACCGGGAAGAAAAAACGACCACCGGTTTTGATATTTTTGGCAACGTATCCCAGGCGAAATATGGCAAGGCAAACAATTTCTACCAGTTGAAAGGTGCGCTGGGGCAGCAGCTTAGGATTGGTGGCAAGGCAAATAAAAATGGCGTGGCGGTCAGCTTCCTGTACGCCGGTGGTGTGTCAATCGGTCTTCTCAAACCATATTTTGTAGACGTTGAACGCGAGAGCAACCGGGAACGGCTGCGCGTGAAATTTACCGATACCCTTCCGCAAGGCGACAGGTATTTTATCAAAGGAGCTTCTGGTTTTACCGTTGGCTGGAATGAGCTCAAGATCCGCCCAGGTCTTCATGCAAAATCGGCACTCCGCTTCGATTACGGCCGTTTCAATGAATTGGTTACTGCGATCGAGGTTGGTATCAACGCAGAATACTATAGCTCCAAAATACTCCAGATGGGCATCGGCAATGCCTA
>JBBSSY010000344.1:0-4492 GCA_038241595.1 Chitinophagales bacterium
AGCGCGGATGCCGTCCATAACAGACTGGCCGGTAAGAACCTCTGATGAGCCCGTATATTTCCTTGGATTAAACTGGTCATATGTTGGAACAACATCCGACCATAAATAGACTTCCTTTGTATAGAGGTAAACCGAATCCCGTAAATAATCCAGTGTCGTTCCTGTAGTCGGCGTCGTTGGGGTTCCGCTAATGTCCGTATTTTTTTTACAGGAAACAGCAACCATCACCCCAATGCTCACCAGGAAAAGAGAAATCCGCATGCTATAAAATTTGAAAGTTGAAAGTTAGGAATTGACATTGTCCTTCTAATTAACGCCAGCATTGTCATTTTGTGTGAGACCGGCAGTAACTTAACACTTCATTTGGAATCCTTTGTGAGCCTTGATCCTGCCCCCATCAACCGTCCATGGTTCAATAAAAATTTCTTTCCCAACCATTTTTGTAATTTGCACGGATCAAAAGCCGGCTTTGGGATTATCGTTGGCAGTTATAAAACCGGTTTTACAGGGTTTCGTTTAACCAATCCCAAAATTTGGCAAGGGAAGGTGACGCCTTTTGCGTAAAACGGACGATATTAATCCAGTCGTTACACCATCCGGAAAAACAGCGTGTCGTAAACCTGTCCTGGCGGTGTAGTGATTAAAAATATACTATGCAGAAAGATTTACGGAAAGAACAGGCATTGGCCTACCATGCCAAAGGCAGACCGGGAAAAATCGAAGTGGTACCCACCAAAGACGCCAAAACGCAACGAGATCTTTCATTGGCCTATTCTCCCGGTGTAGCCGAACCCTGCAAGGAAATTTACAAAAACACCGAAGATGTCTATAAATATACCGCCAAAGGCAACCTGGTTGGCGTGATCAGCAACGGCACCGCCGTATTGGGCCTGGGTAATATCGGCCCGGAAGCCAGTAAACCGGTGATGGAAGGCAAGGGCGTACTCTTTAAAATATTTGCGGACATCGACGTGTTTGACATCGAGATCAACGAAACCGATCCGGAAAAATTCGTGCAGATCGTAAAATCACTGGAGCCCACTTTCGGCGGCATCAACCTCGAAGACATCAAGTCCCCGGAATGTTTTTACATCGAACAGCAACTGCGCGAACAACTTAAGATCCCGGTCATGCACGACGACCAGCATGGCACGGCCATTATCAGCAGTGCCGCTTTGCTAAATGCACTCGAACTGCAGAAGAAAAAAATCAGCAAGGCAAGGTTTGTCATCAATGGTGCCGGTGCCGCGGCCATGGCCTGTGCATTATTATACAAAGCGCTCGGTGCGCGCCCGGAAAATTTCACGATGTTCGACAAAGACGGCGTGATACACCCCGATCGCATCGATCTGGAAGAGAACAAACGACAATTCGCCGTTTCCTCACGCCCCGAGATGACGCTGGTGTCAGCGATGAAAGATGCCGATGTATTTGTGGGACTGAGTGTCGGCAACGTGGTAACGCAGGACATGGTGCGCAGCATGGCCAGGAACCCAATTGTTTTTGCCATGGCCAATCCCGATCCGGAAATTTCTTATGAAGCCGCCACCGATGCGCGAAAAGATATCATCATGGCCACGGGCCGCAGTGATTACCCCAACCAGGTCAACAACGTACTGGGTTTTCCGTTTATTTTCCGCGGCGCACTGGATGTCAGGGCTACGCAGATCAATGAGGCCATGAAACTGGCAGCCGTACATGCGTTGGCACTCTTGGCGAAAACACCTGTTCCCGATATCGTGAATCTCGCATACAATGCCAAAAGCATCTCTTTTGGCGAAAATTACATTATTCCAAAACCACTGGATCCCCGACTGCTGGGGACAATCGCGCCGGCCGTTGCCCGTGCGGCCATGGAATCCGGCGTGGCTCAGAAAAGCATCGAAAACTGGGATGCTTACGCCGAAGAATTGAACCGTCGCCTCGGCCTCGACAACCAGCTCCTGCGCGTAATCGGAAGCAAGGCCAAAAACGACCCGCGGCGGGTGGTGTTTGCAGAAGCAGACAACTTGAAGATCCTGAAAGTAGCTCAGATCGTGTTCGACGAAGGCGTTGCCTACCCCATCCTGCTCGGGGACCCGGTGCGAATCAAACAAATCGCGCTCGAAAACAGCATCGACATCGACGGCTTGCCGATCATCGACACCCGCAGTGATGAACAGGAAGAAAAAAGAAAAGAATACGGTGAAATATTTTACCGCAAAAGACAGCGGCGCGGCTTTAACCACTACGAAGCCATGAAACAGCTGACGGACCGCAACCACTACGGTTGTATGATGGTGGAAACCGGTGACGCGGACGCCATGATCTCGGGACTTACCAAAAATTATCCTGACACCATTCGACCGGCATTACAGATCATTGGTACAGAAGATGGCGTTAAGAAAATTGCGGGCATGTACCTGCTCCTCACCAAGAAAGGACCGCTGTTCCTGGCGGATACCACGGTAAATTTCAACCCTACGGCGGAAGAACTCGCCGACATCACGATGATGGTGGCGAAAGAGATCCGCAATTTTAATGTAACACCGCGCATCGCGATGCTGAGTTACTCCAATTTTGGCAGCAGCGACTCACCCGAAGCCCGGCTTGTATCCGACGCCAGGAATATCATAAAAAAGATGAATCCCTCGCTGATCGTCGATGGTGAAATGCAGGCGAGCCTTGCCTTCAATCCCGACGTCATGCGAGATAATTATCCCTTCAGCGAACTGGCAGACCAGGATGTCAATACGCTGATTTTTCCAAACCTCGCCGCAGGCAATATTGCCTACAATTTATTGAAAGACGTTGGTGGTGCCGATGCCATTGGCCCTATATTGCTTGGACTGAAAAAGCCGGTGCATGTTTTGCAACTCGGCAGTTCGGTACGAAGCATTTACAACATGGTCTTGATCGCCGTCGTGGATGCACAGATCAAATGCAGAATGAGCAGCGAAGAGTTGGTAAAGCGTACGCGTTGGTGGAAACGATTTAAAAAAAGCAAAGAAGGATAATGGTTACTTATTAGCAGGGTCGAATGGACCGCATAAAATACAGGATTATCGCGGGCTGCATGCCAGAATAATGTAATTTCAATCCGGTAATAAAATCTACATGAAAATATTTTCAGAGTTTGGTCGCTTTCTCCTGCTGATCAAAGGCATGTTTTCCAAACCGGAGAACTGGAAAGTGTATTGGAAAGAGTTTATGCACCAGTGCTCTGATATCGGCATCGGCTCGCTCGGGATTGTGGCCATCATTTCATTTTTTATCGGCGCAGTGTCTGCGGTGCAAACGGCGTACCAGCTGGTGAGTCCACTCATCCCGAAGGCTTCCATTGCGCAGATTGTACGCGATACGGTAATCCTCGAATTTGCGCCAACCCTGGTTTGTATCGTACTGGCCGGCGTGGTAGGTAGTAAAATAGCCAGCGAGCTAGGCAATATGCGGGTGAGCGAACAGATCGATGCGCTGGAGATCATGGGCATCAACACAAAAACGTATCTCATCCTGCCAAAAATTGTTGCAGCCATGCTGGTAATACCCATGCTGGTCGTCATCGCCATGGGGCTTGGCATCCTGGGCGGACGTATCGCGGGGGTAGGATCAGGCATCCTGACAAGTAATGACTTTGAGAAAGGGTTGCGGCAAAATTTCGTACCCTACAATGTAGTGTTTGCTCTGGCGAAGGCCTATACATTTTCATTCATCATTTCGAGCGTACCTGCTTATTATGGTTTCTACGTCGAAGGCGGTGCCCTTGAGATCGGCCGTTCAAGTACCAAATCAGTCGTGGTGAGTTGCGTCATGATCCTGCTGGCAGACTATTTATTATCGGCTATCCTGTTGTAAGGCAAATAAAAAGGGACTATTTTTCAACCAATACTAGCACTTCAGCAACATGATTGAAGTTAAAAATTTAAAAAAAGGATTTAACGGGAAAGAGGTCATCAAAGGGGTGGATATGGTACTCCACGACGGCAAGTGCAACCTGATCATCGGCTCGAGCGGCAGCGGTAAAACCGTTTTGATGAAATGCCTCATCGGCTTGTTTGAGCCGAATAGCGGCGAAATCTTTTATAACGGGAAGTCGTTTTCAGAAATGGACAACGATGAAAAAAAGAATATTCGTAAAGAGATCGGCATGCTCTTCCAGGGTTCCGCATTGTTCGACAGCCTGACCGTGGAGCAGAATATTATGTTTCCCCTCGACATGTTCAGTGATTTTTCGTACCGCAAAAAAAGAAAACGCGTGGACGAAGTGCTCGACCGGGTGAACCTGGAAAAAGCCAATAAAAAACTGCCTTCCGAAATCAGCGGGGGCATGAAAAAACGGGTAGGCATCGCGCGGGCGCTGGTACTGAATCCCAAGTACCTGTTTTGCGATGAACCGAATTCGGGCCTTGACCCGCAGACTTCGCTCGTCATCGACAAGCTGATCCAGGAGCTAACCGTAGAATACAATATCACCACGGTGGTAAATACGCATGATATGAACAGCGTGATGGAA
>JBBSSY010000345.1:0-4483 GCA_038241595.1 Chitinophagales bacterium
GCCAGATGGTTGACATGGCCGTTGAGCAATTCGGGCAGCTAACCATGGCCGTTGCCAATGCCGGCATCACCTTGTTCGGTCCTTTTCTTGATTACCCCGAGGCATCCCTGCGTAAAGTCATGGATGTAAATCTGGGAGGAAGTTTCTTTTTGGCGCAGGCCGCTGCCCGCCAGATGAAATTACAGCAAAGCGGCGGTCGCATTTTGTTTATGTCCTCCGTTACCGGTCACCAGGCCCACCAGGACCTTGCTGCGTATGGCATGACAAAAGCCGCACTCGAGATGCTGGCGAAAACTCTAGTCATTGAATTATCCCCTTTTAAAATTACCGTTAATGCTGTGGCACCCGGCGCCACCGTTACCGAACGCACCAGCAACGACCCGGACTATCATAAGGTATGGTCCGCCATTACCCCTCTGGGCCGGCCTGCGACGGTGAACGACATCGCGCAGGCCGCGATTTTCTTGTTGTCTCCAGATGCCGGCCATATCACCGGGCAGAGCCTGGTGATCGATGGCGGTTGGACATCGGTCAGTCCCTCTCCGTTCTAGTTTATGGTTTATGGTTTGTAGTTTATGGTTTGTAGTTTATGGTTCGCCGCTGTGGTGCTTTTCTGCCGCCAAAGCAATGAGACGATTATCTTGCGACTTGCTGTTTTAATTATTATTGTACATTCAGGCCATGATTCCATTTCTTAGTTGCGATTGGGGAACTACCGCGTTCCGGCTGAGCCTGGCCGACCCCGATGGTTTTCTGGTGCTGGCGGCGAAAACTTCCCAGCAGGGCATCCTCCACACCTACCAGCAATGGCAAACAAAAAACAGCACGGATGCCACGGAACGGGTCGCATTTTATGTTGATGTCATCCGGGACCATATTACGTTGCTGGAGCATGAGCTTGCCACATCCCTGGCCGGTGTTCCGGTGGTGATCTCCGGCATGGCTTCTTCATCGGTGGGCATGCAACCCCTGCCCTACCAGCATTTGCCCTTTGCCACGGATGGCTCCGGTGCACTCGCCGCATTTTTTGTGGCAGATGAATATTTCAGGCACGATGTGTTGCTGATCTCCGGCGTTCAAAGCGCCGACGATGTAATGCGTGGCGAAGAAACACAGCTGATCGGCTGCATCCCTGACGGACTGAAGCCGGACGACAAAAATATTTTTATTTTTCCAGGCACCCACTCAAAACACATTTTACTTGAGCAAGGCCATATGACGGGATTTAAAACATATATGACCGGTGAATTTTTCGACCTGCTTTCCACGAAAAGTATTTTAAGCGCCGGCATCATTAAAAGCCAAACGTTCGGCAACGAAGAAAATACGCAACATTTTAAACAGGGTGTGCTGGACGCCTGCGGGGCCAACCTCCTGCATACCGCATTCAGGGCACGCACCAATAATCTTTTCGAGCTGATGACGCCGACTGCCAATTACAGTTACCTCAGCGGGTTGTTGATCGGGTATGAATTGCAGGAACTGGCGACGACTGATCCGAATCACATATATTTATGCTGCGGTACCAGCCTGAAGGCGTTGTATGAAATAGCATTTGACACGTTGGGTGTTCAGCCGGTACATGCGCTGGAAGCGGCAACCGTAGAACAGGCCGTCATCCGCGGCCAATACAGGATCTATCAAAAATTCAACAAGCATGGGGTATAAATTTTCCTGGGAAAGATTTGAAGCGATGCCGGTCATCGGCATCATGCGCAACCTGCCGGAGGCGAGCCTGGAAAAAGTGGCAGCACTCTATGCAGCAGCCGGTTTCAGCACGCTGGAAATAACCATGAACTCACCCAACGCAACGGGTACCATTGCGTCGCTCTCAAAAAAATTTGGTGACGTGCTGAACATCGGTGCCGGCACCGTGCTGACCCTGCAGGACCTGGATGACGCCATCAGCGCAGGAGCCAGTTTCATCGTGACCCCTGTCATCAACGAGGATGTGATTAAAGCCGCTGTCATCAACGGCATACCTATTTTTCCCGGCGCCTATACACCGAGCGAAATTTATAAGGCCTGGTCGTTGGGTGCTTCGATGGTGAAAGTATTCCCGGCGACGCGTCTCGGCCCCGAATTTATCAAAGAGGTACTGGCACCCCTGAATTTTTTAAAACTGGCACCAACGGGTGGTGTAAGCGTAGACAATTTTCCAGATTTCCTCAATGCTGGAGCCAGGGGGCTCGGCATGGGAAGCAGCCTGTTTCCGTCAACATTGATAGCCAGTGAATCATGGGATGCACTCAAATCTTTATTTGACGATATGATCCATAAATACCACCGGTACACCGGGCAAGCATAATACATCATTCTTTCATATTGCGCTGCCCGCTTTTTGCTGATTAGGGGCAACCAACAAAACGATTACTATGTCACCATACAGAAGCAGCGATTGGTTTGGCAAAAAAGACAAAATGGGTTTCATCTACCGCAGCTGGATGAAAAACCAGGGATATCCCTCCGACCTGTTTGATGGCCGCCCTGTAATCGGCATCTGTAATACCTGGTCGGAGCTGACGCCTTGTAATGCGCACCTGCGCGACATTGCCGAGGTGGTGAAACGTGGCGTCTACGAGGCGGGCGGTTTCCCGCTTGAATTCCCGATCATGTCACTCGGCGAAACACTGCTTAAACCAACTGCCATGCTGTTTAGAAACCTGGCGAGTATGGATGCAGAAGAATCGATCCGTGGCAACCCGCTGGACGGCGTGGTGCTGCTGACTGGCTGTGATAAAACAACGCCATCCACGCTCATGGGCGCCGCCAGTGTAGACCTGCCAACGATCGTTGTGCCTGGCGGCCCGATGCTCAACGGCCGCTTCCACGGCCAGGACATTGGTTCGGGTACGCATGTATGGCAGGTTGATGCCGAAATGAAGTTGGGCAATATTACACCGAAAGATTACCTCGAGGCAGAAAGTTGTATGTCGAGAAGTGCGGGGCATTGCATGACCATGGGAACCGCTTCCACGATGGCTTGTATGGTTGAATCGCTGGGCATGTGTTTGTCTGGTGGTGCCGCCATACCGGCCGTCGACAGCCGCAAGAAAGTACTGGCCCATCTCTCCGGCCGGCGCATAGTAGATATGGTAAAAGAAGACCTGAAAATTTCCAAAATACTAACGCGCCAGGCTTTTGAAAACGCCATCAGGGTAAATGCCGCCGTTGGTGGTTCTACCAATTTCATCATCCACCTCACGGCCATCGCCGGACGAATGGGTGTTGAACTAAACCTGAATGATTTTGATGAACTGGGCAGCAATATCCCGTTATTACTGAACCTGATGCCTTCCGGAAAATTTCTGATGGAAGACTTCTTTTACGCAGGCGGCCTTCCGGTGATCATCAACGAATTGAGAGAACACCTTCATATGGGTACGATCACCGTAACCGGCAAGAGCCACCAGGAAAATATTGAAGGCTCCACCACCTGTTACAATGCAGAGGTAATCGCGCCGATCGACAACCCGTTGATCCCGGCGGCCGGCATCGCGGTACTCAAGGGAAACCTCGCCGTGAACGGCGCGGTGATTAAACCGTCTGCGGCCACACCGGCGCTGATGCAGCACCGTGGCAGGGCGGTTGTTTTTGAAACCATCGAAGACTACCATGCACGTATAGACGATCCGGAACTCGACATTGACGAAACCTGCGTCATGGTGTTAAAATATGTTGGTCCGGTTGGTTACCCGGGCATGCCGGAAGTGGGCAATATGGCATTGCCCAAAAAGGTACTCGACAAAGGAGTCCTGGATATGGTGCGCATCTCCGACGGCCGCATGAGTGGTACCGCCTATGGCACCGTGATCCTGCACGTTTCACCGGAATCCGCAATCGGCGGCACCCTGGCCGTCGTGGAAAACGGCGACTACATAGAACTGGACGTGGCCAACAGGCGTATACACCTGGACGTGAGCGACGAAGAACTGATCCGCCGCAAATTAAACTGGATCAAGCCCGAGCCCGCCACCACCCGCGGCTATGTTAGCCTCTACGTCAACAACGTGGAACAGGCCGACAAGGGCGCCGACTTCGGTTTCCTGGTCGGCGGCTCCGGCTCGGAAGTGACGAGGGATTCGCATTAACTAGTTTGTAGTTTATGGTTTGTAGTTTATAGTTTTAATTACAGTAACTAAATCAACCATAAACTACAAACAATAAACTACAAACTCTTCCCATGACGCTTCTCATCATCCTCTGCAGCATCCTCCTCCTGGTGGTTCTCATCACGTGGGGAAAGGTGCATGCATTTTTAGCCTTCCTGGTGGTATCTATACTGGCGGGATTAGCACTGGGCATCCCGATGCAAGACATCTCCAAATCGGTGTATAAGGGAATCGGCGATACGCTTGGCTCACTGGTGATCATTATTGTACTGGGAGCGATGCTGGGAAAACTGGTCGCAGACAGCGGCGCGGCGCAGATGATTGCTGCGGTGATGATGAAAAGTTTCGGCATTAAATACATCCAATGGGCA
>JBBSSY010000346.1:0-4482 GCA_038241595.1 Chitinophagales bacterium
AACCAATAGAGATATGCACCATAAATCAATAAATTAAAACAATGTATGGTTTCCCCGCCTTCCAGGAGGGGTCGGTGTGCGAAGCAAACCGGGGGTGGTATCTGAAGTAATTTGCCATCAAATTACTACCCCAGCGCCTTCCGCACTTCCTTTAAAAACACCGGCACCTTCACCTTCGGGTCACCAGCACCAAGCGTTTCGATGGGCAGGTAGCCACGGTAACCGGATGCTTTTATGATGGACATCACTTTGGCAAGATTGGTCTTCACCACTTTACCATCCTCGTACATATCCTCTTTTATCTGCCAGTTGACGGCGTACTGAGCGGTTTGTTCGATCTGCTGAAACGGATCGCCCGACTGGTAACTGCCGATATCGAGCACCAGCCCAAACCAATCAGAGCCAACCGCTTTAATTATTTTTTCTGCCTGGTCGGCTGTTTTTATAAAGTCGTTGTGGTTCTGCATGGCCACGATCACGCCATGTTGCTGGCCGTAGTCTGCACAGGTTTTAAAGTCCCTAATCATCCAGGTGGCGATATCATCCCAGCTATAACCGGCAGGCGACTGCACGCCGGAAAAAACGCGGATTACCGGCGCACCCAGTTTGGATGCCACGTCAATCCATTGCCTGACCAGCGCTACGTGCGCCGCTCGTTTCGTTGCATCCGGATCGGTAAAGTCGTTTTTTATGCCGGTGCCGCTGATGTCCAGGCCGAGCCGGAAGGCTTTTCGTTTGAGGTTGAAAATATACTCGTCGGGTGGAACTGCAGGATAACCGGGGAAATAATAACCGGTCAGGTCCACCGCGTCGAATCCCGTTTCCGCGCAAAAATCAAGCAGGTTGTCAAGTGTCATCCCGCCCTTTTGCAAGGGATCATTGAATGAATAAGCGTTCAGGCTTAACTTGAGTGCCGCAGGTCTTCCAGCCGCGCGCGGCGGTACCCCGGCTGTCACCGGCATCCCTAAACCACTGGCGGTCGCTACGGAAGCAACCGCAATCACTGACTGGAAGAAATTGCGTCGTTTTATAAAGTTAGTCATAGCAAGCATCTTTTAAGTGTCGGTTCATCGCGGAAAAATAACCAGTGGCATTTTATTATTTCATCCCCAAACTCCGGGCAATGACGTCATACACACCGTCTGCACCAATGGAGTCTTCCTGTTTCTGCGTGGAGATCAATACCGGGTGATAGACTGCATCCGCGGTTACACCTCCATGTGAGCCTTTGATGAGGGTGGCATCCAGCGGAATAACATCCATCACGTAGCGGAAGCCGGCCTTCTTGCGCAGCAATTTATAACCGGCGCGTGCCTTGGATGTCATGAACATTTCTACCGGGTCGTAACCAGGTTTTTTATGGATGTCAACTACCCGTGCATAATCGGGTGCTTTGGCATCATCGAGCCAGAAGTAATAGGTGAACCAACTATGTTGATCGGCCATCAACACGAAATCACCTGCCCGGTCGTGGTTAATATGGTGAGCCACCTGTTGGTTGCGATCAAGGATAAGTTCAATCCCGGGTACGTGCTGCAGTAGTTTTTTTACCTGCTCCGTTACGGTCGGATCGTTGATGTACACATGCGCCACCTGGTGATCAGCCACTACAAATGCTTTTGACGCGCCCGGGTCAAGCAACTCAAGACCGCGTTCTTCACGGATGCCCAACAGGCCCTGCTCGCGGAACAGGCGGTTGAGGTGAATGGGATGATCCACCGGCGCAATGCCGTATTCCGACAGCAATATACTCTGTGCGTTTTTCCGCGTATAAAATTCGACCAGCCCTTTTACAACGCCATCAATTTCTGCCAGTTCTTTGGCAATTTTGTTCGTGTCGGGACCAAACTTCTGCAGGCAGTAATCCAGGTGCGGCAGGTAAATCAACGTGAGCGTGGGATTATAACGGTCATCTGTAGTTGTAGATGCGTCTGCGATCCATTGGGTTGACTTGATATTGGCGCCTGGTCCCCAGAACTGGAAGAGCGGGAAC
The DNA here is from genome assembly GCA_038241595.1 of Chitinophagales bacterium. GTDB lineage: Bacteria > Bacteroidota > Bacteroidia > Chitinophagales > Chitinophagaceae > JADCRZ01. The sequence continues at coordinate 1,994 of JBBSSY010000346.1, forward strand.
TGGCCGAGTTTTGCCTGCAGTTCATCGCGCAGGCTGGCGGGGTGTGTGTAACAGTCGGGCATTTTACGGCCGTCTGCGAGGTAATTAGGCCGCGGCGTGGCGGAGTAATCAGCCGTTGAATACATGTTATACCACCAGAACATATTGGAACAGGTAAATGCGGGATCCAGTTTTTTTGCCTGGTCCCAGATCTTTTCCGCGTGTACCAGTTTGTTGGACTGCTTCCAGAATTTCACTTCGCATTCCTCCTTGTCGTACCAGCCATTGCCAACGATCCCATGGTCTACCGGAAATTTACCCGTGAGGTACGTCGACTGTACCGCAGTGGTGACCGCGGGCAACATCGGCGTGATGCGCGACAGGTGATTGGCGGCGACATAGTTTTGTAGAAAAGGGGTATGATCGCCAATCAGCGAGCCGGAAAGACCTACGATATCGATGACGACGGTTTTATGCATAAAAGAGAATAGTTTGTGGTTTGTAGCTTGTAGTTTATGGGTAAGGCGAAACCTTCTACCTCCCTTTTCACTGGCCAAGCACCCATTCAAGTTCGCGCACGATCGACTCCGCGATGGGTAATTTCAGGCTTTCTTCCAGTACCGTCCAGGTATATGTTTCCACTTCAAGGTGTTGAGTAAATAAGTGTTGACGTTGCAGGGAGAGCACTTCTTCAATATCGGCACGCGTTGATTCCAGCAGGCAAAAACGGGCCTCAAAGATGGGCACGTGGAAATGAGCACGCCACTCAACAACGGTCGGGTTGGCCGCATCTTCGAGTGCCTGCGGCAGGTCACGGTAACGAATAAGCGATCCATCGGCCCTGCGCGCCACCACCTGGTGCAGGTAGGTAGGTTCGTTGAAGCCGGCAAAAGCTTCGGTAATAGCTGATCGTTCTGCCAGATCCGCCGGTAAGAAGGCTTTCAGTGCGGCACTGATCTGTACCTTACCGACTAATATTCCCCGCTGTTTTAACTCGGCAATGACCGCCGCATGCGGCTCATACCCAATCGCAAAATGACAGACATCATAACAGAGCCGGATATGCGATTTAACCGCCGCCTCTGCCTCCGCCGCATTCAGCGCAAATGCACTGGTGAGCGACCTGATCCCTGCAGGCAGCAAATCATCGGTAAACCAGTCGATAAATTCACGACCGGTTTCCAGTATTCCATCCGGTTCGGGCTCAATATCTAGGTGCAGCATTTTACCGGAGGACCGGTGCGCATCAACAAGCCGTTCCAGCACGAGTACCATATTTGCGGTGGCGCGTTGCCTGGCCTCCAGCAGGTTTTGGCTGTCAGGGAACCAGTACCGGTAACTCAACGGCGAAGTAGACACCCCGCCCTCCATGCCGTCCGGCAGCAGCTGCGATAATATTTGAAACAGCCGGTTGGTGTATGCTACCCGGTCATTCGTAGTCCAGTCAGGCGCATGTACCTGTTCCTTTACATCCACATGGTGAAATCCACCGTAAGGAAAACCGTTCATCGTATATATATATCCCCCTTCATCCTGTAACCATTGCTTAAAAAGATCAAGGTAACCGCCATCCAGGATCTCTATACTTGCTTCGTTCGACAAACGAAGACCGATGCCCATTGGTGCATTCGGCGAAAGCTTCAATTTGATCGTTGGGAAATTGTGATTGAGGGCCGCGAAATGAGCCGCCCAGGATTCTCCCGGATGAATATTGGTGCAGTACGTTAGGTGTCCGAATGGTGTATGCATGAACGATGGATATTTGCTACCGGCCGACAGTTTTTTAGCTATCAGCAATCAGCTATCAGCAATCAGCCGGAAGAATTAAATACATTTTAATTTCACTATAAAAAATTCCCTTCCAAAATTCCTGAAGACGAACTGTCTAAATTGTCCGGGTGGCTTTCCTGCAGTTTTTTGCTGGCGGCGATCAACATTTTTTCATCCATGCTGTGCACTTCTTCGCCTTTCCCGATGGCGTCAAGCAGCGTGATGGTGAGTCGCCCTCCGAGGTGTTCCCTGAACTCCTCCAGGCCGGCGATCAACGCGCTAGCTGCGTTGTTTACCTCCATCAGCGGATGCGTCACCGGCAGTTGCAATGCATGAAACAGCCGGATGATGCGATCGTAATCGTTTTCCGGCAGGCGGCCCGTTAAAAACGAGTAACCACTATCCAGCGCGATGCCCATGGCCACTGCCTCACCATGGCTAATTTCAAAATTACTCAGTTGCTCCACTTTATGAGCACTCCAGTGACCGAAATCCAGCGGCCGCGAGGAGCCTGTTTCGAAGGGGTCGCCACCGGAAATATGCTCCATGTGCAGCGCCGCACAGCGTTTAATCAGGTACTTCATCGCTTCCTGGTCGCGCCGGGCAAGTAGCCCTGCGTTTGCTTCCAGCCATTCGAAAAAAGTCTTGTCTTTGATCAATGCCACTTTTATCGCTTCCGAGATGCCCGCCCGCCAGTCGCGGTTGGTAAGCGTCGTCAGGAAGATTTCATCATTGAACAC
>JBBSSY010000347.1:0-4481 GCA_038241595.1 Chitinophagales bacterium
CCCGGCCTATAAAGTAACCCCTTCAACCACCGTGGGCGAGTATCGCCGCGACTTAATAAAGAACATTTTCAGTACGCTCCTGAACCAGCGGTTGCAGGAACTCACACAGCAGGAGAATCCGCCTTTCCTTTATGCGGCAGTTAGCTTTAGTTCCTACGGCCGCGGCTACGAGTCATTCAGCACTTTTGCCAATACAGGCACCGGTGACATCACGCCGGGCGTTAGTGCCCTCATCGAACAAATGGAAAAGGTAAAACAATATGGCTTTACTACGGGCGAACTTGCCCGGGCTAAAAAGAACATCCTGTCAGGTTATGAAAGAGCGTATAACAATCGCGATAAGACAGAGTCGGTCAATTATGTGCAGGAGTATGTAAATTATTTTTTAAGAAAAGAACCCACGCCGGGAATTGCAAAAGAATACCAGCTGGTGAAGGAACTCCTTCCAGGCATCGGTGTTCCGCAGGTAAATGCGCTGGCAAATAAATTAAAAAATGAGAAAAACCGGTTCGTGTATGTTACCGGGCCTGAGACCGGTGTTAAGAACCTGCCGGACGGAAAAGAATTGCTGGCGCTGATTGATGCGCAGGAACGCGCTGAGGTACAAGCGTACGAAGACAAAGATGTGTCGGATGTGTTGCTACATAAAGAGCCGGTTGCGGGCAAGGTGTTATCAAAAGTAACCAATGCGTTGCTGGGAACCACCGAACTCTCATTGAGCAATGGAATTACCGTTACGCTAAAGCCGACCACTTTTAAAAATGACCAGGTGCTTATTGGTGCCACGCGGGCCGGTGGCAAAAATAATTATGGAGTAGCAGATAAATACAATGCAGAATATGCGGCGGCGGTGATTTCCAGCATGGGCATCGGCGATTTCTCCCCAACCGAATTGCGCAAGGTGCTTGCCGGCCAGTCGGTGTCGATTGCGCCGGTAATGACAAATGTTTCCGAAGGTTTTCGCGGCAGTTCCGGTGTAAAAGATCTGGAGACCTTCTTCCAGTTGCTGTACCTGCAGGTCACGGCTCCCCGCAAAGACAGTGCGCTCTTTAATTCCTTTATTCAGAAGAACAAATCCCAGTATGAAAAGCTGGGCAGTGACCCGGAAACGTCCTTTATCGATACGATGTATCGTGTTTACTACAAAAACAATCCGCTGGCGCCCGTGGCAATCCCGAAGTCTTCCTACTTCAACAACATCAACCTGGAACGTGTACTTGACATCTATAAGGAAAGACTGGGCAATATGAAAGGAATGAACGTTGTAATCGTTGGCAGTTTTGAAGAAAAGACCATCATTCCCTATATCGAAAAATACCTGGCCAGCTTGCCTACCGGTGACATTAAAGCAACCGTGATCGACAATGGGGTTCGACCAGTAGAAGGAAAGCAAACCTTGCTGGTTAATAAGGGTACAGAAAAGAAGGGGATGATCCTGGAATTATATTATGAAGAAATTCCTTATGATGCGGCACTGGATATGAAGCTTGAGGCCCTGAGCGAAGTACTTAACATCAGGATCCTGGAAGAACTGCGGGAGAAGATCCAGGGCATTTATGGTGGCGGTACGTTCGCGTCCGTCGAAAAGTTGCCTTATTCCCGTTTTCGACTTGTGTTGCAACTGCCTTGTAACCCCGACAAAATAGACACGCTGGTGAACGCTTTCCAGCACGAATTTGATATGCTTGCGACAAATGGCCCTGCGCCGGGTTATGTAGACAAGGTTAAAAAGCAGTGGATTGAAAGTTACCGGACGAATATCAGGGAGAATGGAACCTGGCTCGCCAAATTGCTTGAATACAAATTGCAGGGTGGCGACCCACGGCGTTTTATCGAGTATGAAAAATACGTGCAGCAGTTAACAGCCAAAGATGTGCAGGATGCGGCGAAGCTGGTGTTCCATTGCAAGAACCAGTTTACGGCTGTGTTACGACCGGAAGGGAAATAATTTCGGGGACGGATAAGGTATGAGGTAACCGGAGCAAATAAAAAGTATAGTAGACCAGGGCTGTCTCCGCATAGCCATCCTTGTAGTAATGATTGTCGACGGGGCAAAAAAAAGTCCGGCAAACCTGCCGGACTCGCAATGACAATATAACTTACAAACTAATAGTCGTTCCTTTTGTTAAAACCGCCGCCGCTGCTGCTTCTGCCGCCGCCGCTGCTGCTTCCACCGTAGCCACCGCCACGGCTTCCGCCACCACCACCGTAACCGCCGCCGCCACCGTAACCGCCACGGCTTCCACCGCTGCTGCTACCGCCGCCACTGCCAAAAGTTTTCTTTTTGAAACCGCCACCACCGCTAGCACCGCCTTGTTTAGGCTGTGATTCGTTAACAACAATGCTACGGCCAGAAATTTCTGATCCGTTTAAGCCATCAATAGCTGCCTGGCCTTCACTGTCATTGGTCATTTCAACAAAACCAAAGCCTTTACTGCGGTTGTTGTTGAATTTGTCGGTAACGATTTTTGCTGAGGTTACTTCGCCGTAAGGAGCAAAAAGGTCTTGTAAGTCTTGCTCAGTCATTGTCCAACTGAGGTTTCCAACGTAAATGTTCATTGTACTTTTTTTTAAAAATTTAGATAAACCATAATGAACACAGCACCAATTTTACTAGAGAAACATTTACTTTGAAACGCTCAGAGAACAATTGCGAAACTGTAAAGATCATTAAAGGCTCTACGAAGATAAATAAAACTACTTATTAGAACGTATTATTTTAAATTTTCTAAAAAGAAAAAGGCCCGGCAAATCCATGCCGGGCCTTTGTAAAGAGAACGTAATGGAGAACGTAATTTTTATTCAGCAACAACTTCAAAATCAACTTCTGTGTGATTGCCGTTCCCGAAATCAATCACCGCTTTGTAAGCACCGACTTCTTTCACATCGTCCGGGATCGTAATGCGTTTACGGTCAATCTCGTAACCTTTCTGATCGCGAATGGCACGAGTGATCTGAAGCGCCGTAACACTACCGAAAATCTTGCCGCTGGTACCTGTTTTGGCACCAATGGTCAACGGAGAGGCTTTCAGAACAGCAATTACGCTGTTGATTTCGGCCAGTAGCTTTTCTTCTTTCTTCCGCAGCTGTTTAACTTTTTCTTCCATCTGTTTCAAATTGGAAGGATTTGCTTCAACAGCCAGTTTGCTTGGGATCAAAAAGTTACGGCCATAACCGTTTTTCACGCTCACGAGCTCGTTGGCTCCGCCTAAATTATCAACGTCTTGAATTAATATTACTTGCATGTGTTGTCCTCCTACTTTAAAAGATCTGTTACATACGGCAATATTGCCATCTGACGAGCCTTTTTAATAGCCTGGGACACTTTACGCTGGTATTTCAGGGAGTTACCCGTGATTCTGCGAGGAAGACATTTACCCTGTTCGTTCAGGAACTTCTTTAAAAATTCTGCGTCTTTGTAATCGATGTACTTAATGCCCAGTTTTTCAAAACGGCTGTATTTTTTAGGTCTTTTCTCCGTTTTGATCGCCGTTAAGTACTTAATTTCATTTGTCTTTGCCATGAGCTACCTCCAATTTTTCTGGTGCAGAAGATACACCACTTCTTCTCTTCGCATTATACTCGACGGCGTATTTATCGAGTACCGTGTACATGTGACGCATAACATTATCGTCACGCAGAAGTTGAATTTTCAACTTCTCATTGAAGTCGGATGGCGCATTGTATTCCAGTACCCAATACAGACCAGTGGTCTTCTTGGCTATGGGATACGCCAGTGATTTTAATCCCCAAGGATTGGTGTGCAATACTTCACCTCCGTTCTCAAGAACGAGGTCAGTATATTTTTTCTGAGCGGCTTTATATTCCTCTTCAGAAAGCACAGGGGTAAAAATCACCATCAATTCGTAATTGTTCATTTCCCTGATTTTGTTTATAAAATTATTAATCCCCAGGCCACCAGCTTTTTGCCAGTAAACTTAAAAGGGCTGCAAAGGTAGGTTTTTTAGCAGTACATTAAAAAGAGCCGGCAATTTTATTTTTAGGGAGAAAAATAATATCCTGATCATATTCAACCTTTAAATTACATTCGAATTGTAAGGGTTTACACTGACCAAAACGAACCGGCAACATCTTCCTCCGCTTTTTACAGACATATCTATCATTTTATGAATAAATTTTACTCGTCCTTACTTATCATCTTTTTCTTACTATCTACTACAATGCGGTTGTTTGCACAGGATTTTACCGCGACATATGATTTCGCTGCTTTAACGGCTACTTCGGGAAGAACGGATCCAACTCCTGTTCCAACAGCCACTGGGTTAACATTTGGAAGTTTTACCGCAGTTGGTCCAGCCGGCACTCCTTCAAATAATCCGAATGCAGCCTCGCGCTTTAGTTATACAGGTTGGCCGGTCGGCGCCACCAATGGGTCGGATGATCTGCCGGGTACGCTAAATCCAGCACAGTATTACGAGGTGACCATTACGCCGGAGCAAAATGTGGCACTCACCCTGCAG
>JBBSSY010000348.1:0-4456 GCA_038241595.1 Chitinophagales bacterium
ACCGGTTTGTCAACGATGGCCACACCGCCAAATACATTGGCCAGGTTGCGGTATGCGAAACCACGGAAAAAACGGCCTTCCGCAATGGTGGCATTTTTGATGGCTTCACTTTCCCAAACCACGGCCGGATTGTCTGCGCCGGAAATTAATGTATTGGCAGCCTTAATGATACCGTATTGCCAGTTATACCAGTCGCCGGAATAGTTGTCCGTGGAGTTAACGATGCGCCAGTTGTTATACTTTGCAGTGACGTCTCTCGGGTTGAAACAGACATCGGTGCCAAGGCCAAGCACCCAGGCATCCTTGTTGCCGTCTGCGGAGTTATAGAATAACTGTACGCTGCGGTACATGGAGGCACTCAGTCCGTCGAACTGTGCCTTGCTCAGGAAACCGCCGTCTACATTCAATGAACTCCTCAGTTCCTCCACCAGGAATTTTTTATCAGACGTGCAGGAGGAGATAACCATCCCTGCAAGCACAATACTTAGTATATTTTTAATTGATCTCATGTTGCTAGATTTAAAATTAAAGTCCCAGGTTTAATCCGAAAGTAAACGCGCGCATCAACGGCTGCGACTTGTTCGTGCTATTATTGGTTGAACCGCCATTGCCACCGATCTGTGCAGCATTTGCAGGATCGAGCCCGGTCCAGCCGGTGAGCGTGATCAGGTTGGTGCCACTTACGTATAAACGCAGGTTGCTGATCTTCAGCTTTTCAAGCATTGGCTGGGGCAGTGCGTAACTGAACGACAGGTTCTGCACCCGCGCAAAAGTTCTTGACTGCTGAAAACCGTATGCCAGCGGATTAAGGTAGTTGGACCTTGGAAACTCGTTGTTCGGATCTTTCTTTGTCCAGTAAGGCTGGTCCAGCCAGTTACCGGAAGTTGGTATCGCCTGCCCCGGGTTTAAGCTCCTAACGTTAGAGCCAAGGAAGTAGTTGTTTTTGCCGCCACCGATGATCGCATTCACGCTGAAATACAAAGAGAAGTTTTTGTAGCTGAATGTATTCGACACATTAAAATTGAAATTCTCTTTTGCATAACCGATGACCGACCGGTCTGCCTGCGTGATGATGCCGTCCGGTTTGCCGTTGGGCCCGCTGATGTCTTTGAATTTCACGTCGCCATCCACAAAACCAGGGTTGGCTGTTTTAAACGCAACATCTGTTGTCTGCACGATGCCATCAAAGGTATAATCATAAAAACCACCGAGCGACTTGCCGATGAACAAACCATTGTCGATATCATCATCTTCCTTGCCGTCCCCGTTGCCATCAAGCCCGTTCAGGTGAACGAGTTTGTTGCGGTTCATCCAGAAACTGATGCCTGATTCCCAGCGGAAGCCGTTGGACGATTTGATGTTTACCGTGTTGAGGGAGATTTCGATACCTCTGTTTTCTACTTCGCCGCGGTTTGAATTTACCGAATTATAACCCGTCATGATCGGAATCAGGCGGTTGATCAGCTGGTCAACCGTATTGCTCTTGTACACTTCAATATTACCGGAGATCCGGTTATTAAACAGGGTGAAGTTTGTACCGATGTTGAGCGCCCGTGTTTTCTCCCAGGTAAATGATTTATTACCCAGCGTTGCCGGTAACGTATACAGGAAGGGCGTGCTGCCGAAAACGGTGTAACCGGTTGTTACCTGTGGAATGGTAGAATATGGATCGATGCCCTGGTTACCGGTCTGTCCGTAGGAAACACGCAGCTTGAGGTAATCAACAAACTTCACATTCTTCATAAAGTTTTCATCGCTTACATCCCAGGCAACGGATCCACCGGGGAAGTTGCCGAATTGCTGTCCGGGTGCAAAAGCCGAGTTCGCATCCCGACGGAAGTTGAACGTGGCGTAGTAGCGATCCTTGAAGCTGTAATTAAGCCTGCCGATATATCCAATGTTTGAAAATTCGGAAAAGGTCGTGGAGCCGGTGGAGTTGGTACCGTTGCCGAGGCCGTAAAAACCAAGCGATGTGGTGCCGATCGCTGCAAAGTCAGCTGCGCGGTAGAATACTCCTTCCGATTGCGAATGATCGCGGGTATAACCAGCCAGCACGTCGAAACTGTGGTCGCCGAAAGATTTATTATAAGTCAGCAGGTTGTCCATCAGCCATTCATTGCGCACCGAATTCGTACGCGTACCATAAGTCCTGCTGAGGAACTGGTCGGGGTTGGCAATCTGGGCCGGCACCAGCGTATTCACTTCGCCAAACTGGTGGTGGAAGTAACCCTGCTCGCTGGTACCCCTGTTTGCAGTCAGATTAAAACGATAGTTCAGGCCTTTGATAAAAGGGAACTTGACATTGATGAAACCGGTACCACGGATGTTCGTGTACTTCTCCATATCGTCATCGTAATAACCGGGCTCAGACGTGTTGGTGTTTCCCCAATACGGGTTAAACAAAGACGTGCTCAGCGAGGGAAAACGTTGCAGGACAGTCGAAGATCCGTCGACATATTTGTAACTAAATGGCGACATGTAGGTAGCCATATACAGGTCGGGCGAAATACCTGAGTAATCGCGGGAGGAGTAATACCCGTTGATGCCGTACGATAGCCACTCGGTGATCGTATTTTCCAGATTGATCGTCAGGTTCGGTTTTTTGTAATTGTCGTTGAACAACACCCCTTTTTGATCCAGGAAACCTGCGGAAAAATAATAGTTCAGGTTTTTGGTGCGGCCGGATACACTGAGCTCGTAATTTTGGATCGGTGCATGTTGCGTGATCTCATCCAGCCAGTCAATGGTATGACCTTCATTGTATGCTCTCTGTTCAACCGATGTCAATACTTTTGTTATGTCGGCGGTATCGGTACCGATGGCGCCGAGGTTGTTTTTACGCCATTGCAGGAACGCTTCGGGACCCCTCATTTTCGGGATACGCGTCCAGCTCTGCAGGCCGTAGTAGGTGTTGAAATTGATCTGAGGTTTTTCAGACTTGCCTCTTTTTGTGGTGATAATCACCACGCCATTAGCGGAGCGTGAGCCATAGATTGCTGCCGAACTTGCGTCCTTCAGTACGTCATAACTCGCGATGTCGTTCATGTTGATCTCGTTCAGGTCGCCGTTAAAGATCACACCATCCAGCACGATGAGCGGGTTGGTGCGGGCGGTTACGGAGTTTTGTCCCCGAACGACGATGTTCGGGCTGGCACCTGCGGTAGTAGAGGGCCCGATGTTGATACCGGAAGTTCCCTGTAACGCTTCAAGCGCGTTTACCAGCGGCACCGTAGATTTCGGGGTGCCTTCAAGTTTTACTGAAGTGATGGCGCCGGTAACGTCTTTCCGTTTTTGCGTACCGTAACCAATGACCACTACGTCATCCAGCTGGCTGGATGCGTCGACGAGTGTAACGTTCGCCGTTGTTTCGGCCCCGATACGCAGTTTTTGTGCAGTGAAACCGATGCCGCTGAAATTGAGTTCGTCGCCGGCTGCGGCGTTAATGGTGAAGTTGCCTTTCGCATCGGTGCTGGCACCACCCGCTTTACCAGTAATGGTGATGCTGATGCCAATCAGCGGTGTGCCCTTGCTGTCGGTTACCTTGCCCTGGATAGGCATGAAACGGGGCACGTTCGTGGCGTGTGCGCTTACTGATAGCTGTGAGCCGGTGGCCAGCAGAACCAGTAAACCCCATCTCAGCATTAAAAGCAGGTTTACGGGCAAACGCCGGGAGGCCCTGCCATGACTTTGTACACTCATAATTTTGGACAGTTTTGGTTGATAGGTGATTGTTTACTGCATCCCCGGTCATTTGGCCGTACATGCAGTATTATTTAGCACCGGTTGTCAATGCCTTTTTCCTTACCGGCGTGTAACCGATCTTTTCAACAGGAATGGCCTTGAATCCCGGCAGTTTGTTCCATACTTCCGAATCTTTTTTCAACCGGAAATCTTCGCGTGCGTAATCAACGAAACCCGGGTCATGCTTAATCTCCAGGTTTTGCGGTGTAAACGGAAGCTGTGCTCCTTTTTCTTCTGTCCGCTTGCCGATATTCACCAGCAGGTTAAGGTGAAAGGTGTCGCGTTTAGGCATGGCCGGGTCGTCTTCAAAATAATTTTTCAGATCGGGGTAACGGACAGAGTAAGGTGGTTTGTTGTAGTTCACCGCGTTGAGCCTTTTCAGGAACAAGCCGGTGTCTGGCAGCAACATGGCAAAGGCCCATGTTTTCAAACGATCATCAATATGCGACGCAAATTTGGTGTCGATAAAAATGTTGTTGGTGTACTTGTTGTCCCGTCCGCCACCAATGAAACCCGCGATGGTGGCCGCCTTGTAAAAGATATTGCCATAGACCTGCGTACCGCATTCGCCATCGTCATGATAGATGGCCATCGTACGGTGTTCGCCACCGATGTGGTGGAAGTAATTGTAACGGATGATGTTTCCCCTTTCCGAAGGGTCACGACCATGATAGAACGCACCCATGTCATCCGCTGCCAGGCAAACATCATGGAT
>JBBSSY010000349.1:0-4456 GCA_038241595.1 Chitinophagales bacterium
AATGAAATCCTAAACGAAAGGCGCAGCAAGTGCGATGTTGTTCACGCGCAGCGCGTGGTTGATGGCGCGTGCAAAGTCAGCGGCACGTGCGCCATCACCATGAATGCAGATCGTGTCCGGCCTAACCGCAACTACACTTCCTGTTAGTGCAATTACCTGCCTGTCGTGCAACATGTTAAGCGCCTGGCAGACGGCAGCTTCCGGGGTTTCCACCATCGAATTAGGAACTGATCGCGGCGTGAGCGAACCATCCGGCTGGTAGGTTCTGTCGGCAAATACTTCGTGTACCGCACGCAGGCCGTGTCTCTCCGCCGAGCGAGTCATTTCACTGCCTGCAAGGCCGTAGATAAGGAGGGTTTTGCTAAAATCGCGTGCAGCTGCACTGATTGCATCTGCCACAACCGGATCACGCGCGGCAAGGCTGTACAAAGCGCCATGCGGTTTTACGTGATGCAAAGCTTTTCCATGTGGCCGTAGAAAAGCGTCGAGGGCACCAAGCTGGAACAATACCATATTATATATCTGCTGTGCCGGCAATAAAATTTCTTTCCTGCCAAAATTTTCCTGGTCTTCGAAGCCAGGATGGGCGCCAATCGCGACCTTTCTTTCAAGAGCGGCCGCTACCAATGACTGCATGGTTTGCGGGTCGCCGGCATACGCGCCACAGGCGATATTTACAGAACTGATGTGTTTCATCAGTTCCAGGTCGGTCAGCAGATCGTACCGGAAAAACGAACTGCTTTCGCCCATATCGCAGTTAAGATCTACTGTTAGCATAAAACCGGTTTAGATGGTCGGTACAGGCACGCTGCAAAAGCTTCAATTCTTTTCGCTGGGCAAATAACAATTCTTCCGCTGTTTCTATACCCACGGGTTTGAAGCGAACCGGGTTGCCGGGATTCAGTTGGGCTAGTTTTGGCAGGTGTGCGGAGATCACATGTCCTACCCGGGGATACCCGCCCATCGTTTGGTGGTCGGCCATCAACACCACCAGCTGGCCGTTGGGCAGCAATTGCATGGTGCCGAAGTCGACGGCACAGGATACCATTTCTTTTTTCTCTTGCAGGTAGAGCAGATCGCCGCGCAACAGGTAGCCCATCCGGTCGGAGGATGGGTGTATGGTAAATTCGGCGCGCGCAAGCTGGTCTTTTGCGGATGCTGTCAGATCCCACCACTCATTGCCGGTGATAAAACAAACCTCTTCAGGATTCCTGTAGATTTGCGACACATCCGGCCGCCAGCGGAGGACCTGGAAATTATTTTCCGTTGTAAAAAGGGTGCTTACACATACCGCTGTTTCCCGGAAAAATACTTCGTCGCTTTTTTCGAGGCGCCTGCCCTTCCACCCGCCCATACCTGCCTTCAGGTTCGTGCTGTAGCTGTTTAACCAAGGTTCTATTTTAAAACCACCATGTACCGCCAGGTACGCCCGGGCGCCTTTCTGCTGGATGGGGAATTGCAACACCGTATTTTTACGGATCAGTACCGGTTGCCAGGAAGGCAGCGGTTCATCGTTGAGGCCGGCGGTAAAGTCGGCACCTGTTATGCTGATGAGGGCGTCGCGTTCAAAAAGAATCTGCGGCCCGGGGTAATGAATTTCCATAACCGCTTCGTGGATATCGTTGCCGGTGAGCATATTCGCCATCTGGGCTGCGAAAGGATCCATCACCCCGCCGGGGTTGATTCCGAAATAGCCCTGCCCGTTTCTTCCCAGGTCCTGCATGGTGTCCAGCATCCCGGGCTTTATAATAACAATTGACATCTTTGATTACTATTTATGATCGGGAATCCGAGAGCCGGATGAATTCCTTTACCGGCACCGCATAGAACTGGATAAAATCACCTGGTTTTATGATCAATGCGTTGGGCTTGTTTTTGTTGAATAATTTAATCGGGGTACGACCGATAATCTGCCAGCCACCGGGAGAATCCAGGGGATATACACCCGTTTGACTCCCCGCAAGGCCTACGCTGCCCGCCGGTACCAGCGCGCGTTGCCGTTCTTTTCTCGAGATCGATATGCGGTCGTCGATCTTTGCCATGTACGGGAATCCTGGCTGAAAACCGATCATATATACGCGATACTTTGCGGCTGTATGAATCCTGATCACCTCGTCGGTGCTCAACTGCTTTTCAAAGGCTACATATTCCAGATCGAGGCCAAGGGTTTTGTCGTAACAAACAGGTATTCGTTTGATGATATGATCTTTTTCGCTCACCGTAGATTGAGCGTAGGCGCCTTCCAGTTTTTCATGTATAAAATCAAAAACGGTACGCTCGGGTTTGTAAATGGTTTTTACCCGGGGCGCATCGTACAAAACTGATAGTGAACTGTAAGCAATGATAATGTCTTTCAACCCCTCGAACGGGTGCTGCTGTAACCACCGATGCATGGCAATTACTTTCTGGTTGAGGGATTCGCTGATGTAATTGCCGAAATGAATGGTTATGGCCGAATCGCCCAAAGGGAAAATTTTGTATTCAGTCATGCATCTTATTATTTAACAGCACATTAAAACGACAATGGCTTTTGTTTGGATCAAATTTAGAATAATCTCATGAGTATCAAAGCGACATTTATTTCCGGTTCGGGGGAGGTAATGGAAATGTGGTATTTAACGCTTCCAAAGCAGGAAAAAAAGGGTGTTTTTCGGTACTTTCCGCAGTGTTATGGATTTTTTACTTTCAAGCTTATACACTAAAATTGCACGAAAGAAGCGATAAATGAAGCTGTCAACTCATTGTTGCGCTTGTAGAAAGTAAGTGTTACCCTGTACTTTCCACAACTGTCTGGCTGTTTTGTTACCTTGTTTATAACTAAAGGCCATTCCTTGGAAAGGATTCAGTAAGAGAAATTTAATTTGCATATTATGGCGAAAAATTTATTGATCGTGGAAAGTCCTGCAAAGGCTAAAACGATAGAGAAAATATTGGGTGAAGATTTTGAGGTTAAAAGCTGCTATGGTCATATCCGCGATCTTGAAAAGGATGACATGGGCATTGACATCAAAAACGAATACAAACCGCGTTACAAGGTACCTGAGGACAAAGAAAAAGTGGTAAAGGAATTGAAAGGACTTGCAAAAAAATCCGGTGAAGTATGGCTAGCAACGGATGAGGACCGGGAAGGCGAAGCAATCAGCTGGCACCTGTGTGAAGTGCTCGGCCTGGACCCGGCCATTACAAAACGCATCGTGTTTCATGAAATTACCAAACCGGCCATTCTTAAAGCGGTGCAGAATCCGCGGCTGTTAAATATGAACCTTGTCAATGCCCAGCAGGCCAGGCGCATTCTTGACCGCATTGTAGGTTTCGAACTAAGCCCTGTACTCTGGCGCAAAATGAGTATGCGCAACAACCTCAGCGCCGGCCGTGTACAGAGCGTTGCAGTGCGGCTCATCGCGGAACGCGAAAGAGAGATTAATGCCTTCCAGGCCGTGAGTTCTTTCCGGCTCGAAGCATTTTTTACGGCCAACGACCTTAACCAGAAAAACGTTACGTTTAAGGCAGAAGGCAGCCGGTGCAGTACGCCTGAAAAAGCGGAAGATTTTTTAAGAAGCTGCATCGGTGCCAGTTATGCCGTTCGTGATATCCAGGTGAAACCAGCGAAGAAATCCCCCGCCGCACCATTCACCACCTCTACCCTGCAGCAGGAAGCGTCCCGAAAAATGGGCTATTCGGTGAGTAAAACCATGTTGCTCGCTCAAAAACTGTACGAAAGTGGTAAGATTACCTACATGCGTACCGACAGCGTGAGCCTGAGTGAAACGGCCATTGAAGATATCACGCGGCAGATTAATTCGCAATTTGGCGAACGGTATATCAAAACAAGAAAATACAAGAACAAAAACGAATCGGCGCAGGAAGCGCACGAGGCCATCCGCCCGAGTTATATGGAAAACCCTACCATCGACGATGCGGATACCCGGCGTTTGTATGAATTGATCTGGAAACGAACCATCGCTTCCCAGATGGCGGATGCCGAGCTGGAGAAAACGTCTGCCAAAATATCTATCTCCACCAATAAAGAAGACCTGACGGCACAGGGCGAAGTATTAAAATTCGACGGCTTTTTAAAAGTTTATATTGAAGACCGTGACGAAGAAGAACAAATCGAAGATGAATCCGCGGAAGGCGTGCTGCCACCGCTTGCCGTTGGCCAGGTATTGCCATTAAAAGAAATGAAAGCCACGGAACGTTTCACCCGTGCCGCACCGCGATACACAGAAGCCTCCCTGGTAAAAAAACTGGAAGAGCTTGGCATCGGGCGACCATCGACTTATGCGCCTACCATTTCCACGGTGTTGAAAAGAGGTTATGTTGAAAAAAGAGACAAAGAAGGCGTGAAACGTGATTTCCGCATCATGGTGTTGAAAGACGGCACCATTGCCAAAGAGACCGCCCAGGAAAATACGGGCGCTGAAAAGTCAAAGTTATTTCCCACAGATCTGGGCCT
>JBBSSY010000350.1:0-4420 GCA_038241595.1 Chitinophagales bacterium
CGCTGCGGGCTCATCTTCCCGGTTATGCATTTGTCAATATTAACTACCGGCTGGCCAGTTACACGGGTAATAAATTTCCGACACAGGAAAACGATGTACAGTCAGCCATAGCATTCGTGCTTGACAGATCGAACGAATACAATATCTCGCGCAATGTTGTACTTCTCGGTGCGAGCGCCGGCGCACACCTCGCGTTGCTGCAGGCTTATAAATATGCCGAACCGGTTTCAATCAAAGCGGTGGTATCTTTCTTTGGTCCTACTGACTTTACCTACATGTATCAACACCCGGTTTTTCCACAGGTGCCGATGCTGTTGCAGTTGCTGTTGGGCGGTACACCGGAAAGCAACCCGGCCATTTATGAACAGTCAAGCCCCCTGCATTTTGTGTCATCGTCAAGTTGCCCGACGCTGATTTTTCAGGGTGGTAAGGACCCGCTGGTAAACCCGCGGCAGGCGGAGATGCTCAAAGAGAGACTCGACTCGGCGGGCGTGGTCAATGAATTGATCATTTACCCGAATGAAGGGCACAGCTGGCACGGTACCGCACTCGTTGATTCTTTTGACAAGATCACCACTTTTCTCAAACAACAGGTCCCTTAGTCCGGGGTAAATAATTTGGCAGCTGGTCTGATTATTTTTGGCAACTTTGCGTATGAAAGCTGCACTCGCTCCGCTGGCTGAAAGGCTGCGCCCTACTACGCTTGATGATCTTACCGGTCAGGACCACCTGACCGGTAAAGGAAGTATCCTGCGAACGGCCATCGCCGGTGGAAAAATTCCTTCCATGATCCTCTGGGGCCCTCCGGGCGTTGGCAAAACCACCATTGCACACATTATTGCCCACACACTGCAAGTTCCCTTTTACACACTCAGCGCCATCAGCAGTGGCGTAAAGGAAGTGCGCGAAGTGATTGAAGAAGCAAAGACCAAACAGGGGGTCATCCTTTTTATTGATGAGATCCATCGATTCAACAAGGGCCAGCAGGATGCCTTTCTCGGTGCCGTGGAAAAGGGCACCATTACCCTTATCGGCGCCACCACCGAAAATCCCTCCTTTGAAGTAAACGGGGCCTTGCTGTCGCGCTGCCAGGTGTATGTGCTCAAACCGCTGGACGAAGAAAGTCTTATCAGCTTGCTGCATCACGCCATCCAAACGGATGTGGTGCTGTCCACGAAACATATAAAACTTACTGAAACGGCGGCACTGATCAACATTTCCGGTGGCGACGCCCGTAAGCTGCTCAACCTGCTGGAACTGACTACAGAGGCACCGGACGGAGAAACGGAGGAGATTGTAATTACAGATGAGAAAGTGATTGCCATCGCCCAACAACGGGTGGCCTTGTACGATAAAAGGGGTGAGCAGCATTATGACATCATTTCTGCATTTATAAAATCGATCCGGGGCAGCGATCCCAATGCAGCGGTGTACTGGCTGGCGCGTATGATCGAGGGTGGGGAAGATGTTAAATTCATCGCACGCCGGCTGGTGGTACTGGCGAGCGAAGACATCGGCAACGCCAACCCGACGGCGCTGGTGCTCGCCAATTCCTGTTTTGAAGCCGTGAACAAAATCGGTTACCCCGAAGCAAGGATCATCCTGTCGCAGTGTACGATATACCTGGCCAGTTCAGCAAAAAGCAATGCGTCTTATATAGCGATCGATGAGGCGCTGGCCGCCGTTCGCCGGCATGGCGACCTGCCGGTGCCGTTGCCGATCCGCAACGCACCGACCAGGCTGATGAAGAACCTGGGGTATCACAAAGGTTATCAGTACTCGCACAGTTATGACAATAATTTTTCGCCGCAGGAATACCTGCCTGCTGAGCTCAGCGGCCATACATTTTATGATCCGGGCAAAAATGCGCGGGAGGAGGAGCTGCGTAAATTTTTGAAAACCCTGTGGAAAGAAAAGTATGGTTATTAACGGTTAGGTACAAACGTTATTTTTTTATCAAACCCTTATTTGTTTTATGCCCGAACGTCTCCCGTTTTCAAACCCACTGGTCAACAGTGATTTTCCGGACCCGTCGGTGCTGCATGTGCCTGGAAAAGGCTATTACGCCTATGCCACGCATGATGCGTTTTCACCGACGATCAACAACATCCTCGTCCGGTTTTCTTTGGATATGGTCAACTGGACCGACGCCGAAGGGGCGCTGCTGGCACCCCCTGACTGGGCAAAATTTTGCGATAAATTCTGGTGTCCGCAGGTTGTTTTCGTGAACGGGGAATACCGGTTATACTATGCGGCCGAGCCGGATACGCGGGACGGGATGTGCCTCGCGATGGCCGTGTCCAGCCATCCCGTTGGGTTTACCGATTGTGGCCACCCGTTGAGCAGGGTGGCGGGTTCTACCTACCAGATGATCGACCCCTGTTTCTTCGCTGACCCGGTCAGTGGCAAACATTTTTTGTATTACGGGTCGGCACATGAGCCGATTCGGGTGGTGGAACTGGCCGCCGATGGCAAAACATTTATCTCGGAGCCGATGGCTGTTTTACAACCCGGTGAGGGCGATTACCATAAATTGCGCGAAGGCGCGTTCATTACCTACCAGCCTGCTTTCAATCGATACCTGTTATGGGTGTCGGGGCACAATACCTGGGACGTGAAGTCATACGCAGTCAGTGTATTCTGGTCGGCTGATCCGCTGGGCGTTTTTGAGAAGGTACCTGTCGGTCACCTGTTGCTCGAGGCCAATGAACAATGGGATTCGCCGGGTCAGAACTGCATCCTGGCCGATGCCGCCGGCAACGACTGGATCGTATATCACGCGGTGGATAACCATGACCGTTATATTCCGGGTACGCATCGTTTTTTACGCAAGATGTGTATGGACCGGGTTCTTTATACGAACGAGGGCTGGTCATATGTACTACATGGTTCGCCTTCATTTGGTGTCGAGGAAGGATTTGCGGTTTGAAATGAAGAAACCCAGCTTGACCGCCACGTCTTTATTAGAATATTGAGCATTGAAAATTGATTACTGATTATTTTTTAAGCCCGCTAACTAAACGACATTGATACGCCTATGGGTAATTTCTGTAGATTTTCCCCCAGTTATCGCCGCGCCCCGATTGTTGCAACCGATATTTGTAAAGCAGCGTCGCGCCCGTAAATTTATCATCGGCTGCTACGCAGGCGATGCATGTCCTAAACCGATATCAATAATATGGAAGGTAAACGTTTAACAAAGGCCCAGGTACTCATCATGGCAATCGCCGCGGGTTCATCCGCCGCCAACATCTATTATAATCAACCCATTCTCAAAGACATTGGCGTTTCGCTGGGCGTAAACGAAACAAAGGCAGGCTCAATATCGATGCTCACACAGGTCGGCTATGGCCTCGGCCTGTTTTTCCTCGTGCCACTGGGCGACAAGCTCAACAAGAAAACGATGATCATTGCGTTGTTGTCTGGTTTGTCGATTGTGCTGGTGCTCATGACCCGATCTCAAACCATCGGCCAGGTGTGGGCGCTGAGTGTATGCATCGGCGTGATCGCCGTTTCTTCGCAGGTGATCCTCCCGATGGCCGCCAGTATCGACCGCGAGACGACCGGTAAAACCATCGGGCAGATCTTTACCGGCATCCTGGTGGGCGTGCTCGCCGCCCGGGTTTTCAGTGGGTTTATCGCCGAATGGTTTGGCTGGCGGTATGTATTCGGATTTTCTGCTGCACTGATGATCGTGATCGCCATCCTGATTAAATGCACACTGCCGGATGTACAGGCACAATTTACCGGTCATTACCTCAACTTGCTGAGATCCACCATCTACCAGGTAAAACGTTTCCCGGCGCTCCGGCGGGCTTCCGTTACCGGTGGACTGGTCTTCGGCGTTTTTTGTTCTTTCTGGACGACACTGACATTTCACCTCAGCGGGGCGCCGTTTTTTTATCACACCGATCGCATCGGGCTATTCGGTCTGGTGGCCATCGCCGGCGCACTTATGGCGCCCCTATTCGGCAAAATGGCCGATAAGGGGAACGCCCGCCGCTCGCTGCTCATTGGAGGAATGGCCCTGATAATCAGCCTGCTGGTGCTGAAAATATTTGCCTTATCGCTGGTGGCCCTGGTCGTTGCAGTATTGCTGCTCGATATGGCCGTGCAGGCGGTACAGGTCACTAATATCGCGATTATTTATTCTCTCGATAAACACTCGAACAGCCGTATCAACACGGTATATATGACATCTTATTTTATCGGTGGTGCGCTGGGAAGCCTCGCAGGCATTCTTTCCTGGAATTATGGTGGGTGGAGCCTGGTGACCTGGCAGATGATCGCGTGGTCGGTCCTTGCATTTATAATCATTTTCCAGGGCAGGTATTCAAAAGCGCAGCCTGTGAGCACAAAATAAAGTATTGGGGGTCAGCGTGGCTGTCAGCAGTCAGCAGTCAGCAATCAGCAATCAGCA
>JBBSSY010000351.1:0-4419 GCA_038241595.1 Chitinophagales bacterium
ATCAGCTATGAGCCAGAAGAAAGTTTGCAGTTTGCAATTTGCAGTTGGCCGTTTACAAAATATATTAATCAACAATCAATTTTCAAAGCCCAGTAAGGGAAATTCGGCTAGACCACTTTATTTTTAACATTGAGCGTTTATTGTTGAATTTTTGTAAACTGCCAACTGCAAATTGCAAACTTTCTTCTGATAGCTGATAGCTGATAGCTGATCGCTGACAGCTCATAGCTGATCGCTCACCGCTGGCAGCCAAAACGCCATCGTTACCAAAAAATTAATTATCTTTCACAGGCTATTGCTAACCAAGCTAACCAATTGCTATGCCCCAATTGCCATACACCGAACTGAAGTCTTTAATGTACCATGTTGCTGTGTATAACAGCGAGTCTGCCTATAAACAATTGTTTGCTGTGCTATTTAATTCTCTTTATCGGATGTCTTATTGCATGCTGAAGTCGCACGAGCTGGCAGAAGAAGTGGTGAGTGATGTGATGTTCAAGCTATGGCAGAAACGTGTGGAACTTTTACAGGTAGAGAACGTGCAGGTATATGCGCTCAGGATCGCGCGAAACCTGTCTTTAAACGCGATCAAACAACAGGTAAACAACCGGCTGGTTTCGCTGGAGACGGTCCGCGACGAGCACTGGTCCTGTGCAGCCACCCCAGAGCAATTGCTCATCAATGCGCAAAGCAACATACTCCTGCAGCATTCCATCAATGCGCTGCCCACCCGCTGTCGTCTTGTGTTTAAACTAATCAAAGAAGAAGGGCTATCATACAAGGAGGTGGCAGCCGTTTTAAATATTTCTCCGAAAACAGTTGACGCCCACCTGGTAACGGCGATAAAGAAACTGGCGAACGCGTTAAAATTCGCATTTTCCAATTTCTAAAAAATCGCAAAAATTAATTCAGGGTGACTAGGGAATCTGCAATATTTTCTTGTCTTTAAAGGTTAATCAAACGGCCCAGCGCGGTTTGAACGATTTTATATGGATGAACAACGTATCATCGAATTGTTTGCAAAAAAATTTTCGGGGGAGGCTTCCGCCCAGGAACTCACCGAACTGGATGCACTGTTGATCCAGTACCCGGATGCCGCTACCACCGGTGACATCCTCCAGAAAGTCTGGAGCTCACCCGTTGAATCCAAAGACCCTGATCTCTTTTACCAGCGTCATACTGCGAAACACCGGGAGGTCTTTAACGCTTTTCCCGATTTAACCCCGGGCGCTCAACCAGTATCACAAGGAGTCACCCGGCTTAAAGGGCCCCTCTTCGCGGTTTCCGTGCTCATGACTGTGATAGTGGGCTATTTTTTAATCCGTCCTGCCGGAGAAACGCACCATGAGCGGGCTTTTACCCAAATCATATCCGGCAAAGGTGTTCGCAAATCCGTCATGCTCCCCGACGGCACACGCGTGTTTTTAAATGCCAGCAGCATGCTCTCTTTCGATCCGGGCATAAAGCAAAACAAGTTACGAAGGGTAAACCTGCAAGGCGAAGCGTATTTCGATGTCAAACACGATGCTGATCATCCCTTCGTTATACATACCGAAAAAATATCCATCCGGGTTCTTGGTACCGCCTTTAACGTCAAAGCCTATCCCAACGAAATGAAATGTGAGACGACCCTGATCAGGGGTTCGATCGAACTAACGACCAATGCAGGCTCCACGCAAAAATTCATCCTCCGCCCGTCAGAAAAATTTACCCTGATTGATGGCAAGGCGGGCCACACGTCTTTGGCGAAAGGCGCGACCCGATCCGACGAAGCGGCCATCCACCGCATTGAACACATCGAACCGGTCATGCTATCCACTATGGAGTATATACCCGAAACATCCTGGACGCAGAATAAGCTGATTTTTGACAATGAATCCCTGGAAGAACTCGCACCAAAACTGGAGCGATGGTACAATGTGAACATTAACATCGTTGGTACAACATCTTCGGGACAACGGTTTACCGGTGCTTTTGCCAATGAAACCATTGATCAGGCATTGACCGCCATGAAATTAGTCAAACCGTTCAATTTTACCATTCATGATAAAGACATAACCATTTATTAAAAAAAAAGCTGGAAATGCGTCAACATTCCCAGCAGCTTTTAATCCGTTCGTTTTACCAACAGATTTATAACCTTCAAGCACAAAATTATGCAAATTAAAGAGCACTGCCACTGGGCGCTACCCCCTAATTTCTACCGAAAATTTTTAGTAATGTGTAACTGGGCGTTTTTCCTATTATTTGTAACCTGTCTCAATGTCACCGCCAACGGATTTTCCCAGCAAACCCGCGTCACCATTGACATGCGGGAACTTAATTTTAAAAAGGCTTTTTCGGTGCTTGAGCAGAAGGGCGACCTGCGGATACTGTACAGTGAAGATGATCTCCCCGCCGTCAAGGCAAGTTCCCTGCATGTAAAAGACATGCCGGTACTGGAGGCGCTGGCGCTGCTGCTGAAACCGACCAACCTGAAATACAAGTTGTTTGAAGGCGGACTGGTGGTAATCATTGCCCCCAATAATGAAGAGATTAAAGATGCCCTGCTTTCTGGTACCGTCACCAACAGCGCGGGTGCACCGGTACAGGGAGCGAGCGTTACGCTTAAAGGCACCAATATCGGCACCACGACGAATGGGGAAGGCCGCTTCTCGATAACGGTACCGGCAAGAGGCACCCTTGTTTTCTCCTCTATCGGTTATACGCCACAGGAGGTGGAACTGAACGGGCAAACAACCATCACCGTTAAACTGGTGGAAGAAAGCGAGGCTTTCAACGTGGTGGTCGTTACGGCCCTTGGTATCAAACGTGACAAGAAATCACTGAGTTATGCAGTCACCGAAGTGGGTGGTGAAGAACTTACCAAGGCGCGTGAAGTAAACCTTGGCAATGCGTTGACGGGACGCGTCGCTGGCGTCAATGCTACCAGCACGGCCACTGGTCCGTCGGGCTCGAGCCGCGTGGTTATTCGCGGGAACGGCTCGCTCAACGGTGACAACCAACCGTTGTACGTGGTAAACGGCATCCCCATCAACAATTCAAACCAGGGCTCTGCGGGTACCTTTGGCGGCATCGATCGTGGCGACGGCCTGTTAAGCATCAATCCCGACGATATAGAAAGTATGACCGTGTTGAAAGGTGGAACAGCTGCTGCGTTATACGGTTCACGTGCTGCGAACGGTGTAATCCTTATCACCACCAAATCAGGCAAGGCGCAGAAAGGACTGGGGGTTGAATACAACGGAACCTATACGCTGGAAACACCGCGTGATTTGCTGGACTGGCAGTATGAATATGGTTCCGGTTCAAGAGGGGTGGCGCCGGCCTCGCAGGCAGAAGCCATCGCCTACGGCCGCACGTCCTGGGGAGCTAAATTAAACGGTGCCTCCGTGGTGAACCCCGATGGACAGTCGAGGCCATACAGTGCGCAGAAAGACAATATCAAAAACTTTTACAATACCGGTAAAACTTTTTCCAATACAATAGCCGTGACCGGCGGTAATGAAACCGCTAACCTGCGTTTCTCTGCTTCAAATCTGGACAACAAGGGCATCGTACCAAACAATACGCTGAACCGAAAAACCTTCAACCTCGCGGCAACCGTGAATCTGAAGAAAAAATTGATCTTCGACGGCAATATCCAGTACAATATAGAAGACACGAAGAACAGGACCTTTACGGCCGATTTTCAGAAAAATCCCAACGCCGGAGCCCAGCTGGCGGGTACTAACATTGATGTACGTACGCTGGCACCGGGATATAATGCCAACGGCAATGAAATGCTCTGGAACGATTATATTTTTGCGACGAATCCTTATTTTGCGATTAATAAAATAAAAAATGGCGACACGCGCCGCCGCTTTATCGGGTCTTTCACCGCGCGATACAACATCACCGACTGGTTATACGCCCGCGCGAGGATGGGCATGGATTATTTTTCCATCAGCGGGTATAACATCGAACCTTCCGGCATTGCTTTCAACAACCGCGGCAGCATGACCACCGACCAGAGTGTGAGTTATGAAACCAATGTGGAAGGCATCCTGGGGATAACAAAGTCTCTCGGCAAGTTTACCCTCAATGCCATTGCAGGTGGCAACCAGATGAAAAATAAAGTAGAAGGCGACAGGCTGAGCAGCGGATTCTTCAATGTGCCATTCCAGTATTTTATATCGAACGGCAGCAGCCAGGCTTTTTCACAGGTTTTCCGACAGAACGGAATCAACTCGGTGTTTGCTTCTGCTGATCTCGGATATAACGGATACCTGTACCTGTCGGTAACCGGCCGCCAGGATTGGTTTTCAACCCTGGCCAAAGAAAAGAACAGCTTGTTCTATCCATCCGTTGGTTTGAGTTTCGTGTTTACCGAACCCTGGCAGTCGCGCCCGCAATGGCTGAGTTACGGAAAGATTCGAG
>JBBSSY010000352.1:0-4398 GCA_038241595.1 Chitinophagales bacterium
ACCCCACACCTCATACCCCTTCTTCTGATTGCTGATTGCTGACAACTGATAGCTGATAGCCTCAATACCCCGCATTCTGCTTCAGCACCCCGGGCCCCGCCAGTTGAATCTGCTCATAAGGGATCGGGAAATATTTCATGTAAGCCTGCGGTTTCAGCGTGCGGATCACCGCACCGGCACCGGTGGCATTGTTGTATTCCGATTCGATGTTCTGCAGCGTGGACACGAAACGGTCGGTACGTACGAGGTCAAACCAGCGGTTGTTCTCCACCGCGAGTTCAAGTCGGCGTTCGAGCAACAGTTTATCCATGAAGGTCTGCAGCGTCGGCACATCGGCCAGGGTATAATTATGCGTGGCATCACCGAATGCACGCTGGCGAACGCGGTTCAGTTGCGCCACGGCCTCCGGTTTCTGATCGAGGTTATACAGCGCCTCCGCATATAGCAGGACCACATCTGCAAAACGAATCAGCGGGATGTCAAGACCGGAAGTGGTGGCCCCTTTTAGCGGCACGATAAATTTATTAAAATATGGGAACCAGATAGATGCTTCGCCGGCTTTGTGGGCAAACGGCAGCCAGTCTTCCACGATCGTTACCGGGAAACGGGTATCGCCTTTTTCGAACGCTTTACGCAGGTTCCAGGTCGGCCGTGCCACGCGGTTGCCGTTAGTGATCACTTCAAAGATACCACCCAGTGGCGCCAGGTCGTACGTAAGCCCCTGCGCGTTGGTGCCTGCTACAAAAGGCATCGAAAATATGGCTTCGGCATTGGATTCTGTCTCCTCCTTAAACAGGTCGCCGTATTTTGGCAACAGTGAATAGGAATAATTTTTGGTCAGTTGTTCGATGTATTTTTTTGCATCGGCCCAGTTCTTCTGGTACACATCCACCTTGGCGAGCAGGGCCAGCGCGGCGCCCTTCGACGCCCTTCCCCGTTCAATCGCAGTGGGTGCCGGTAGCTTCGCCACGGCATCTTCCAGGTCCTTGATGATCAGGGTATAGATCTCGGGCTCGGTAGCCCTCGCCACCTGGCGCGACTCATCTACGTTTACCAGCGTGGCAATTGCGGGTACGCCACCAAAGACACGCACCAGGTCGAAGTAAAACATGGCGCGCATAAACTTCGCTTCGCCAATGTACTGGTCTTTCTGCGTACCGATATAATTTTGAGGCACGTCAATATTCGCCAGCACCGTGTTGGCGCGAAAAATGCCGTTGTAGGTATCTTTCCAGAAGGTATTTAACTTGGGGTTTTCTACGCTGACACTCAGGTTACCAATTTCATCCATCCCCGGCGCCGTGGCGAAATACGCACCCCACATGTTGTCTGCCGGGATCTCAAGCAGTTCAAAATCCTTTTGCGACCGGCTTTGCATCCGGTTATACACACCCAGTACCGCCAGGTTGATGTCTTTCGCAACGGTAAAGGCGTTGGCGGTCGTTAACAACGATTCGGAAACCGGGTTGAGCAATTGCTTGTTGCATGATACGGTCAGCAAGCCCAGGAAAAGCAGCCCTTTTATAAAATATAATGATTTGTACATGACAATTTTCTTTGTGGGTGTTAGAATTAAAAACCGACGTTAAGGCCGAATACAATGGTCCGGTTCAACGGCTCGGAGCCCAGGTTGAAACCGGGTGTACTCGCGATGCCGGATACCTCGCCCTGCGTGGCGCCTTCCGGATTGTATGCGTGGTTGTCCTTGTCTTTAATCACGACCAGGTTGCTGGCTGAGATATAAACGCGCAGGTTCCTGACGCCCCATTTCTGCGTAAAATTAGACAGGTTATAACCGAGGTTCGCGTTGCGCACATTCATAAAAGAACCACTCTCGATGTAGAAATCGGTATTGGTGTTGTAACCAAAAAGCTGGCTCAGCGCAGCTGCCGGTGACTTGCCATCGCCGGCATCGCTTTCAGACCACCATTGCCTTTCAGCCAGGGAGCGGCGCATGGCACCCAGGGTGTTGCCTTCATAGAACTGGTTTTCGTAGTTGAAGATTTTCGCACCCAGCGACGCCTGGATGGCAATGCTGAGGTCGAATCCCTTCCAGGCAAAATCATTCGTAAAGCCGAGCAAATATTTAGGCTGGAAATTACCCAGCACCACTTTGTCTTTTGGGTCGATCTTGCCATCCTTGTTCATATCGGCCAAGATCGGGTTGCCTGGTTTTGTACCTGCCAGCGCGGGCGTATTGGCGATCTGTTGTTTGTTTTGAAAAATACCAATTCTTTTATAGCCGTAGTATGAAAACATAGGCTGACCGATGCGCAGCAACAGATCGAGCGAGAGCGAGGTATTGATCCTTTCGTTGACCCCGCCGAGATCTGTGACCTCATTGATATTGTGTGAAAAATTAAATGAACTGCTCCACTTGAAGTTACCCACCAGGTTTTTTGTAGTGATTTCAAGATCAACACCGTGGTTGCGCACGGCACCCACATTTTTGATCGTACTGGTAAAACCGGTGATCGCCGGTGTATTCACGTTGTACAACATACCCGTGGTGCGCTTGTCGTAATAATCTGCGTTTATGTATACCCGGTTGTCGAACAAACCCAGTTCCACACCGAGGTCATAACCTTTTACCTTTTCCCATGAAAGCTGTGCATTTTCCAGCGAAGTCTGCGCAATCGCGTTGGCGGTTACGTTATTGGGAGAATATACCACACCGCTCACCGTGCCCAGGTACTGGAAGTCACCGATGTTGAAATTGCCCGTAACGCCATAACTGGCACGCAATTTCAGTTCGCTCACACCTGGAATGTTCTGCATGAAAGATTCCTGTGTTACGCGCCAGGCCAGTGAAACCGACGGAAAGTAGCCCCATTTGTTATCCTTGCCGAAACGCGAGCTGCCGTCGGTACGAAAAGAGGCAGCAAACAGATACTTATTGTCAAAGGCGTAGTTGACACGACTGAAATAAGAGGCCAGTCCCCACTGCGTTTTAGTAGAGGTGGACGCCGATGGGTTAATCACCGCGTTGTTCAGCGTTTTCACCTTGTCGTTATTAAATGAATTCGCTACCGCGGCCATGCTGGATGACTGTGAATTGGACTTCTGGTAAGATGCGCCCGCGATCACATCGACCTGGTGCAGTTTATAGATGGTTTTGGTGTAGCTCAATACATTTTCATTCACCAGGTTGATCGTCTGCGACTGGCTCACGCTGCCATTGGAAGCCACCTGCGGATCACCGATGCCCCCGCTGTAAAAATTATTATTGTTATACTCGAGGTTGGTACCCACCGAGGTGCGGAGGCTAAGTCCTTTCAACAGTTCCAGGTTGATAAAGGCGCGGCCGATGTTGGTAAATACGTTGTTATAACTCTCCGTACCATACAGGAATGTGTACGGGCTTGCCTGGCCGGAATGACCGGTTGGGATGTAATTACAGGGTCGCGGGTATTTACCATCGACAATATTCGGGCTTACGAACGGCGGATATTTCACCAGGCTCACCATATTGCTGCCTGCGATGCGCCGGCGGGCGTACGAAGGACTCAGTTCCATGCCAAGGCTGATCACCTTGTTCACGCGCACATCGAGATTTGCGCGGAAACTGTATTTCTCATACCCGGCGGTTTTAATCGCGCCTTTTTCATTGGCATAGGTGCCGGACACGTAATATTTCACCACTTCGTTGCCACCGCTGATTGAGAGGTTATGATTCTGTATCGGCGCAGTCTGTGCCACTTCATCCTGCCAGATCGTTTGCTGCAACGTTTTAGCCAGCGGGTTTACCTGGTAAGTGATCGGGCGGTGCGCGTCTCCAAAAATCGGCAGCGTAACATCACCGCCGGCCCACGCATACTCGCGGTTCTGGTATTTCACCAGGTAGTTGTACCATTCTTCGCCCGTTAACCAGTCATCGTGCAGCTTGGGTGTAGCCACGCCGTAATTGGAATTGAGGTTAAGTTTTGCCTTGCCGGTGGAACCGCGTTTTGTAGTCACAAGTATCACGCCGCCCGCGCCTCGTGAGCCGTAAATCGCGGCGGATGATGCATCTTTTAATACTTCAATTGATTTTACGTCATTCATATTCAACTGCCCGAGGTCGCCGTCCGGGAAACCGTCGATCACCACCAGCGGTGAGTTCGCGGCGCTGATGGAGCTGATGCCGCGGATGCGGATCGTGGGCGCCGCACCGGGTATGCTGCGGTTCGTTGTTATATTGACACCTGCCATGCGGCCTGCCAGCGCCGTTTCCAGCCGGCCGGCCGGTACCTGGTCCAGCAGCACGTTGTCGACCCGGGAGATAGACGCAGTCACCGAGGTTTTTTTCTGAGTACCGTAACCGATCACTACCACCTGGTCGAGCGAAGAGGCCTCCACCTGCAGTTGCAGGTCAATCATGCTGCGATTGCCAATGCCGACCATTTGCTGTTTAAAACC
>JBBSSY010000353.1:0-4393 GCA_038241595.1 Chitinophagales bacterium
CAGCTATCAGCTATCAGCTACAGCAATCAGCTATCAGCTATCAGCTATCAGCCGTATTGTGAGTTCGTAAGCGATATTTAGTCAAAATTTCCATCTTTCAATTACCTGGCTTTAACTTTTACTGTTTAAACTATTTTTATCAAATTCAATCTATGTAGCTGATAGCTGATAGCTGATAGCTGATAGCTGATAGCTGTAGCTGATAGCTGATTCCAACGGGATGAAAATTCAACCATATGGAATATAATTTGTTGTAACTTTAATGAAGTAATTCGCAAAGTAAATTAAAATGTTAAACACCCTTGCCATGAATACTAAAATTACCAGAATTCTCATGATGGCCTTAAGTGTGGCAGCATTGAGCAGCTGCTCTTCTGCTTACAGAATGGGGCAGACGCCAGACGATGTATACTTTTCACCTGCGCGCGCACAGGCAGTTGCCCATCAGCAGGATGAATATCTCTCGGCACCTGGCAATGCCCAACGCTACAATGGTTCCAATGGCGTTAATGCTTATAACGACTACGACAACGACTACCGAAACGATCGTTTCCTGCGCATGAGCATGGGAAACAGGATGCGCTTGTCTGCTTTTAATGATTTCTATTACAATGACCCGTACTACGCTGGCATGGGCTTTAACAATTACGGCGGAAGCTTTAATAGTCCATGGAATAGCTATTATTACTGGAACAATTATTATAACCCCTACTCTTCATTTAACTTATACAGCCCGTTTTATGGCGGTGGTTATGGTAGCGGATACGGGGTTGGAGGATACGGAGGTGGCGGCTGGTACGGTGGTGGAACGATCGGTCTTCCATCCAAAACACCAGTGTCTGTAAACAACAGTTTGCGTTCTGGTACATTTAATAGATCCACGTACATGAATAACAATTTCAGCAACAATAACCGGTACCTGGACAGAAATTCATCCGCTACCCGTCCAAATTCAACCAGTGCAGGGAACAGGTACAACAACAGCAACAATTCTTACCTCAATACAAATGGCAGTTCAAACCGGCGGCAGTCCACGTACGAAAACAACTCCAACAATACCCGGAGTAATAATACGCGGAGTAACGATACGTACACGCAGCCAACCCGCAGCTATGAAGCGCCAACAAGATCTTACTCTCCATCGAGCTCCGGTTCTTCTTCTGGAAGCAGCAGTAGCGGCGGAGGTGGTGGCGTGAGCAGGCCGACCCGTAACTAAACTTTGAATTGCTCGGTTATATTTTTTGCAAAGGAGGAAACCTGGTTTAAGTTAGTCTTGAATGCGTTTCCTCCTTTGTGTACACGGCAATGAATCACCAGAAATTAATTAAAATGAAACAAACAAGTCTTTTTCTCCTGGGCCTCCTGGGCGCTGCCGCAGTGCATGCACAGGTTCCGGAAGATGCGTTGCGGATGTCGTGGCTCAACCAGGGTGGCACGGCACGCAGCCAGGCCATTGGCGGCGCCATGGGTTCGCTTGGCGGCGATATTTCGGCGACGTTTTCAAACCCCGCGGGCATCGGCTTTTATAAAACCGGTGAACTCGTGCTTAGCCCGGGTTTTAGTTCGATCAATAATAAAAGTTCATTCCGGGGAACCGATGCCTCCGAGAAAAAAACCTCTTTCAACCTGGGTACATCCGGCCTGGTATTTGGTTTTGGAAACAACAGCAGCAAATGGAAAGGCGGCGCGTTTAGTATTGCGGTAAATCGCACGGCCAATTTCAACAACAGTATCTATTACAAGGGGGAAAACGACTTTAGCTCCTACTCGGAACAATATGCCTCGGAATTATCCAAATCAAATATCCCGATTGGCCAGGCGCTTGATTTCAATTCGGCACTCTCTCTAGGTACTAAAATGGCCGTTTATTCTTACCTGATCGATACGGCGACCGTTGGAGGTTCGTTACAGGTAGTGGGGTTGCCGGAGTTTGTAAGCGGCCGGATGCAGGAAAATTCAGTGATTACCAAAGGTGGCATCACGGAACTGGCATTGGCGGTAGCCGGCAACTTGAATGATAAATTCTATATGGGTGGCAGCATCGGTTTGCCCATCGTAAACTACGAGCGCAATACGACGTTTACTGAAAGCGATCTTACGGGAAATAAGAATAACAATTTCGATTTTTCCACCCTCCGCGAAACATACACCACCAAAGGCATTGGTTTGAACGCAAAACTTGGTATGATCTTTAAACCGGTCTCGAATGTCCGGCTGGGTCTTGCCCTGCATACGCCGACTATCTACGGCATGCAGGACACCTATAGCGGCAGCATGACGACACAGACAGAAAATTATCCGCCAAGCCCCGGGCTTGTGGACGTGACCTCCGATATCGTCAGCGGAAGCGCGGCAACACAATTTAAGTACGACCTCGTTTCTCCGTGGAAGGCGATCGTCAGCGGCTCCTATATTTTTGGCGAGTTGGAAGATGTAACCAAACAACAGGGTTTTATTTCGGCAGATGTGGAGTTTATTAATTATAAAGCCTCTTCTTACCAGACGGCTGACCCCAACAGTTCTGACAACAGTTATTATCGTGATATCAACAAAACCATCGATGATATTTACAAAGGCAGCATCAACGCCCGGCTCGGTGGTGAATTGAAGTTTAATACCATCATGGCGCGTGCGGGCTTTGCGTACTATGGCAATCCGTATAAGGACAGTGAGTTAAAGGCAAACAAGATGTATGTGAGCGGCGGCCTGGGTTATCGCGATAATGGATTCTTCCTGGATCTAACCTATGTCTATGCCCTGCAAAAGGACGTCAATTTTCCATATCGCCTGGCTGACAAGGCCAATACGTTTGCAAGGGTTGCAGGAACGGGAGCAAATGTGCTATTGACTGCTGGCTTTAAATTTTAAGGAACGATAAACCTACTGAAAGATCCGGTTTCAATTTTACCCGGTGTTACTCCAAATCTCGATTAAAAAACCCACAGGACTGTGGGTTTTTTAATCTTCTTTGGATTTGGTCGTCTTCATAGGAATTAGATGGATTGATTTGCTTGGACATTGGACGGATATACACCACAACGAAGGTATTGTATAGATATCGGTGAAGAGGGATTTAGAAAGATGAATTGAGTCCTCTACTGGCTAAAGTTGAATAGCCATAAGTACAACCTCTTAGCCACTTATCCAGGCTGTGGAGCATTGGGCACCAGTCGTTAAATAAGCAGGTATTTTAATACATAACTTCTTTTAAAATAGCCTTATAGTCGGATGGAGCATACCAGCGAATATCCGGGTCCCGTCGAAACCAGGTCATTTGTCGTTTCGCATAATGACGCGTGTTCTTTTTGATTTCATTGATGGCTTCATCAAGGGAATATTGACCTTCCAGGTAGCTGAATAATTCGCGGTAACCTACCGTTTGCAGTGACTGTCGTGATTTGTAGTCAAAAAGCGATTGTACTTCTTCGAGCAATCCGTCTTCCATCATCTGGTCTACCCGGTCATTAATTTGTTTATACAGTATTTCCCGCGGCATTTCAAGGCCTATTTTATTGATACTAAATGTACGTGGCTTCAGCGCCTTTAACCGGTAATGCATGATCGACAGACCCGTAACCAGCTTTACCTCCAACGCCCGTAATAATCGGTGAGGATTTGCCTGCTCATTGGTAGCCTGGTAAAATGCCGGGTCATTTGTGGCAACCTCCTGTTGTAACCAATCAATTCCTCTTTCAAGATACGATGCATTCAATGCTTGTCGTATCATCGGCGGTATTTGGGGTATATGATCCAGACCCTGGCAAAAAGCGCTGATATACATGCCCGTACCGCCAACCATCACTACCTGGTCGTGATGAAGAAATACTGCCGAGGCAGCCGTAAGGGCATATTGTTCAAAATATGCCGCGTTGACTGTATCCGTTATGGAATGTGAGTTGATAAAATAATGAAAAACCGCTTTAAGATCGGATGGCGACGGCTTGGCTACGCCGATGGTCATCTCCCGGTAACATTGCCGCGAATCCGCAGAGATAATGGATGTATTTAAGTGTTTTGCCAGTTCAAGCGCCAGCGACGTTTTTCCAACGGCGGTGGCTCCTACAATAACAACACAGGTTTTGTTATCCATTGATCAGGTAGCCATATTAAATTTCTTCCTGTTTGTCTTCCTCATCGCCAACCACTTCTTCTTCATCATCATCTGTAGTATCAGACTCCTCACCTTCTTCCCCAAATCCTTCCACGTTCTTACCCAAATCGTATTTTTCTTCCACTTCTGTCAGTTTATCACCGACCAGTCCTTTAGTGCCATACTGCGACGGACCGATGCCTTCGCTGCGGATGATGGCCGGGTATTCCAGGCGGGGATTTTCTTCTTTGGACACATTAATGAGTTCAATCTGGAACGACCAGTTTTTTACAAAGTCGTACA
>JBBSSY010000354.1:0-4389 GCA_038241595.1 Chitinophagales bacterium
GAACGGATCGTTTGTTTTGCAGCTTAAACAGCACGGCTTTATTAACGAGTTCGTTGAAGTAAAAGTCATGGTTCATGCAGGTGAGAATCGCGCGGTAGATTTCGTCGGGATCCGTCGTCTTCGTGAGGTATGCATTGGCACCCATTTCCATAATCTTTGTAACCATTTCCTGGTCGTCGTACATGGTAAGCACGATGATCTTGACGGCTTCATAGGATTTTCTTAAAATAGGAATGGCATTCAGGCCATCCACTTCCGGCATCCTGATATCCATAAGTAAAACATCTGGCCTTGTTTGTTTCATCTTATTCATGAGGTCATTTCCATCTTCAGCCTCCCACAACACCTTCACACCGTCTTTGCCTTTAAGTGCCATCCTGATGCCATCCCGAAAAATTTTATGGTCATCGGCAATGGCAATCTTAATTAATTGTTCATCACTCATAAGGGATATTTTGATCGTTTTTTGGATTGTTTAATACCATTGGCATAATACCCGGGGTATGCAGCTTCCTGTCCATTAATTGTTATGCTTGATGAGATAAATTCGGATGCATCAGTTGGCAAAGCGCCTCCGATTCTCTTCCTGCTGTAAACGTTCCATCCTGTTATAATTTAGTATACGCCTGCTGCCGATTGTTCCCCTAATGATCCCGTTGAGTTTATAAGAGCTATAAACATTCCTCCAAGCCATCTTTTGATTAAATACATCCAAAAAATATTCAAAACCAAATTTTATTGTTTCAACATGTTTTTCCCATTTATCACCTCTTATCAGCGCAATATAAAAGTTTTTTTTGGAGGTAACCTACAAGGTGATAGTAACGAAGAAGTATTGCATTAATTGTTTGTATAGGGTAACCCCTTAGCCTGTGGTTTTTGCGCAGATTTTATCAAATATAAGGCGGCGCCGGCCGTTTTTAATAACGTTGATCGCCTGATCTTTCCATCAAAAGCGTCAAACGCTATACGTTTTAATTTCAAAAATATTCAATTTAATCAAAGTAAAAATACTGAAAAACGCAAGTACATTTTCTATATTTTTATGCGTATGGTTACTAATTAAATGCTCGTAAAAGCACGACCACACTTACTTTTCACGAAAAACGCCTGCCGGGACGAAAATAAAGACCTCTTGCAGGTATTCTTTTTTTGATGGTATTTCACAGGATCAATACCAATATTTAAACCCTAAAAAATACAATTATGCTACACACGAAAAACCCAACCAAAGCATTGAACGCCGTAGGCGAAGCAATCGATCACACACTTGCTGCAACCATGATAAAAGACTTTCAGGAAGAATTTCCCACTGAAAAAATTGGTCATTATATCGGCCGAGACATCCTCGATACCATACTGGCCCAGCCCGGTTGTGTAGGCATCCGGTTTTATAATGCACTCAACGAAGCCGGCATAAAAACCCTCGTTTACATCGGTGTCGATGCCAATGAAAAAGTAATTACAAAATATACCTGCGTAAACGGCAAAGGCGAAATGGTCAGCGAAGAAGGATCCGTGGGTGACCGTACAGGTGGACCGCAAACCGGCCTCTGGGAAGAAATTGTTCGCATACTAACTGGCAGATAAATAAAACGAACCTGTATTTTGATAGTTGCTGGTGCAATGACTTATATTTGGCCATTAATGTCCTTCATTGCTGAAACCTACGCTACCTATACTATCATATCTTAGCATAATATCATCTTTGTTGCTCATATTGTTTTTTCTTTACGTCCGCTCGAGGAACAAGGAAAAAAGAATATGGGCAATTTTTTTTTATATCGTTTTTTCTTTTGCCACAGACATCCTGCTTAATTTTATCATCCGGGGACAATCAACCCGTATCGTTCGATTCTTTATCTTTAGCGCCTTTACTTTTTTTGAGTATTCGATCTTTTCGTATTTCTTCCACGAGATATTGACAACCCGGAACTTTAAACGGATCGTAAGAATTTTTTACCCGGCCTTTATCCTGGTTGCTATCTACAGCATCATCTACCGAAAAGAATACAACTTTGATTCGTTCACTGCGCAAATTGAATCAATTCATATTATCCTGTTCAGTGTACTCTTTTTCTACGAACAACTTAATAAGCCGGAGATTACCTTTGTGTACGCAACGAAGGATTTCTGGATCGTAACCTCGATCCTTTTCTACCTGTCCGCTACGATCTTCTTGTTCATATTATCAATTTACCTGACAAAAAGAGATCTACAGCGTTTTTGGTCCGTAAACGACATGAGTAACATCATTAAAAATATTTTCTTTGCCATCGCTTTTGCCAAACCTGCCAAGACGGTAAAAAGGCTGGTTTAACAAAAATCAGGACAATACAGGCCAAGTCTTTCATACATTAATCGCGAATACATGATATTATTACAGGTTAGAGATGACAATGTCGTAACTGCCTTGCTGGGCGGCACGTTTGCGATGCTTGCTCTGGCAATTGGCCTGGTGGTTTTTATCATATTCCACCAGCGACGAGTGATCCGATACCAGATGACCTTGCAGAAAATGGAGGAAGAGCAACAGGTGATCCTTCTGAACGCAACCATCAAGTTGCAGGAAGAAGAACGCCAGCGACTTGCTGCTGACCTGCATGACGATGCCGGCCCCCTGCTCGCGACCGCCCGGCTGTATCTCAATGAAAACCTCGTCAACCTGGATAAATCCACCCAACTGCAACACGTATCCTCCGCCAAATCGATCATCGACGACGCCATACAGCTGATTCGTAACATCTCCCACAGCCTCATGCCACCCACCCTTAAAAACTTTGGACTGGAATCTGCCGTGACGGATCTTTTCCAGAAGATTGGCGGGGCAGGTACCATCAATGCGACCTGCCGATTCCACGACTATGATATGCGGCTAGAAATGGAACAGGAACAGATCATTTTCCGCATCATCCAGGAACTCATCAACAACATACTCAAACATAGCAATTCAAGTTTCGTGCATATCACACAAAACGCAAACGAGGAGCGTTTTTTTATACATATTCATCACGACGGTATGGGACTCGTTCAAGCAGACTTTGAAAAACTGACTAAAAGTTCAGGCGGTCTTGGTCTGAAAAACATCCAAAGCAGGCTGAAAGTGCTCAACGGAAAAATACTGTTTGAAAAGGATGATTCCGATACCTATTATAAAATCACCATTGAACTTGTAAAGGCAGAATAAATGGCCAACCAGTACAAAACATACACTTCAAATAGGCGTATATTTACGCTCAAATAGATTTTTATCTATGGCAGTTATTAAAGTTGCAATAGCCGACGATCATAAAATATTTCGCAAAGGGGTTATTCTATCCTTAAGGCCATATAATAATATTAAATTTGTCCAGGAAGCTGATAACGGCCAGGAACTTATAGACGGCATTCCTGAACACCAACCCGATGTGGTTCTGATGGATCTGCGGATGCCATTAAAAGACGGCATCGAAACGACTAAATACATTACCAAGGCTTTTCCAAATATTTTCATCCTGGCATTGACTATGTTTGAAGACGAACGTTTCGTAAGCCACATGATGGAAATCGGTGCCAATGGGTACCTCCTTAAAAGTGCCGATCCGCAGGAAATTAAACAAGCCATCATAGAAGTAAGTAGCAAAGGTTATTACCTCAATAATTTCGTGAACCGGATATTGCTTAAAAAATCGCACGCCAAAAACAGGAGCGTCCCCAACCTGAACAGCGAGACTACCCTCACCGACCGTGAACGCGATGTGATTAAATACATCTGTATGGAATTTACCGCGCAGGAAATTGCACAGAAAATGGAAGTGAGTTCGCGGACGATCGAAGCGATCAAAGACCGGTTGATGGAGCGTTTCGGCGCAAGGAACACGGCCGGACTGGTATTTTTCGCCGTAAAAAACAACCTGATTGATTAAAATGATATGGCAACAGGTATTTATTCCTGCCTCATATCAGGCACGTCGCCATTGATAATAAGCCTTCCACCCGTTTTAGTACGGATCTCTTCCACCGTTACGCCCGGCGCTTTCTCGAGCAATTCAAAACCTTCGTCTGTAACGGCAATTACAGCGAGTTCAGTGACAATCTTTTTTACACAACGTATGCCGGTTAATGGCAGTGTACAGTTGGCAAGCAATTTTGGATCTCCTGCCGCATTCGTATGCATCATAGCCACAATGATGTTTTTTGCACTGGCAACCAGGTCCATGGCGCCACCCATACCTTTAACCATTTTACCCGGAATTTTCCAGTTGGCAATGTCACCTTTATCACTCACCTCCATGGCCCCGAGTACGGTGAGGTCTATTTTTCCCGCGCGTATCATGCCGAAACTTTCGGCACTGTCAAAAAAAGAAGCGCCAGGGAGCACCGTTACCGTTTCTTTACCGGCATTTATCA
>JBBSSY010000355.1:0-4384 GCA_038241595.1 Chitinophagales bacterium
CAAACGCAGGCTGATGGGGAGTATGTGCTTATCTCCAATTGGTTTTGAATCCGGAAAGGAGGGGAAACTTCGCCGGTCGTTTGCGCACAAAAAAAAGCGGGTTTCCGACAATCAAAAAGATTGAACGAAACCCGCCTCTAAAAAGCTCATAGCTGATCGCTGATTGCTGATTCCTGATTTTGACATCTGCGCATACTCACCAGCAGCCTGCGTTTGCTTCCTGACGCCTCACTTCATCGTCGACACATTCGTATTCTGCGCTTCGGCAATCTGCACGAGTTTGCGGGTCGGCAGCATGATCACACGCAACGAAGAATCGTTGGTAAAATAACTAATCATCCAGTTAATAAAAATGACCAGTTTGTTACGTACACTCAGTATCAGCATAAGGTGGAGGAACATCCACACCAGCCAGGCGAACCTGCCCTGGAAGCTGGCAAAGGGCAGGTCTACCACCGCTTTGCGTTTGCCGATGGTGGCCATGGTGCCAGGATTTTTATACGTAAAATTTTCCATTGTTTTGCCTTCTGCGAGCCGGTTAAAATTCTTGGCGAGGTGTTTCGCCTGGTTAATGGCGACATTCGCCAACTGCGGGTGACCATTGGGGTAATTCTCTGCCACCATATAGGCGATATCGCCAATGGCATACACACCCGGCAGACCGATGACCTCGTTGGTAAGTCCTACGTTGATGCGGTTACCCCTCACCGTGAACTCTTTTGGCAGGCCGGCTGGCAGATTGCCTGTTACGCCCGCTGCCCATATAAGGGTAGCCGCCTCGATCGTGCGGCCGTCTTTCAGGCTGACGGTTTTGCCGTCATAATCCTGTACGATGCTGTTGGTCCAGACGATGATCCCCATCTTCTCCAGCATCTTCTGCGAATAATCCTGCGACACCTTGCTCATGGCAGAAAGCGTGTGCGGACTACCTTCCACGAGGTATATTTTGAGGTTTGAAAAATTCAGGTCAGGAAAGTCCTTGGGTAAAACATTCTGTTTCATCTCGGCGAGCGCGCCAGACAGTTCAACGCCGGTAGGGCCCCCACCCACAACCACGATATTCATCAATGCCTCTTTTTGATGCGCATCTGCGGTAACACTTTCTTCAAAGTTGATGAGTATGCGGTTACGCAATGCAATTGCCTCGGGGGTTGATTTCATCGGGTACGCATATTGCTCGATGTGCGCATTGCCAAAATAATTGTTGGTGCAGCCGGTGGCGATCACGAGGTAATCGTACCGGTAGTCGCCTTCATTGGTATGGATAATTTTATTGGCGGTATCCAGTTCATTCACATTCGCAACCCGCACGTGGATATTTTTATTATTCTGAAATACTTTGCGCAGCGGGAAAGATATCGACGTTGGTTCAATACGGGCCGTTGCTACCTGGTAAAAAAGTGGCTGGAACTGGTGAAAATTATGGATATCAAGGATCGTGATGTCGTACTCGTCCGACGAAATGCGCCGGCCGAGCTGCAGACCGGCAAAACCGGCGCCGACAATCACAAGCTGTTTCCTGGTTGAGTGGTTGTTTTGAATGTTCATGGTTAAAGTATAAAGATCTACATTAAAATTCATGCCGTCAGCAGCTATCACCTAAACGAGCTGTTCGTGTTCTGCATTATAACAAGTTACCACCAGTATAGTTGTTGAAATACCAACAATCACCTGCCGTTTGATCTTAAACAAAATTTTGGATGGCGGGTTATACATTCCAATATTTTCCGCCAGGTAATTGCCGCGGCAATCACATAAATTCAACCAGGATGTCCTCAAAAATAAAATTAAGTATACTGGATCAGTCTATTGTTCGAAAAGGAGGCACCGCTTACCAGGCCGTTGCTGAAACCATCGCGACCGCGAAACTTGCCGATGAGCTGGGTTTCAACCGTTTCTGGGTGTCGGAGCACCACAATTCCAGTATGATTGCCGGTTCCACACCCGAAGTGCTGATGGTGAAACTGGCCGACGAAACAAAACACCTGCGCATTGGCTCCGGCGGCGTGATGCTGCCCAATCATAGCGCGCTGAAGGTGGCCGAAAATTTCCGTATGCTCGAGACGCTATTCCCTGGCCGAATCGACCTCGGTATGGGCCGTGCACCCGGTGGCGACCGCATTACTGCAGGCTTGCTCAACCCGTCCAATACCTTTAGTGAGGAAAGTTACCTGCGACAGCTGGAACACCTGCAGGCGTTTTTTAAAGATGAAGCAGGCACACAATATGGTCCGCTGCTGGCGGTGCCACAGTCTGAAACCATCCCGGAACAATGGATCCTCAGCAGCAGTGGCGGGAGCGCGGCGATCGCGGCAAAATATGGTCTCGGGCTGGTCATCGCCCGATTTATAAATGGGTTTGCGGCACCTGATATGGCAACTGCTTACCGAAAAGCATTTCAGCCTGGCGACCTCTTCCCTGAACCGAAAATCATGCTCGCCATCAATGTGCTCTGTGCTGAAACACCGGAAAAAGCGGCGAAGCTTCGCAAACTAAACGACATCGTTTTGTTGAAGTTTGAGATGGGCAAATTTGAACCGATGGGCAGCTATGAAGAGATCGCCGACTACGCATTTTCTGCGGTGGAACTGCAGGCAATCGAACGCAACCGCGGCCGCATCGTCTCCGGCGACCCGCAGCAGGTAAAAGCCCAGCTGACCCGGCTCGCCGAAGATTTCGGCGTAGACGAGATCATCATTTCATCGATGACCTTTTCGCAGGAAGATCGGTTAAACTCCTTCAAGTTATTGGCGGAGGCATTTGAACTAAACAGAGAATAGTTTATAGTTTATGGTTTGTAGTTTATAGTTTGTGGGTTGTAGTTTGGGTTTGGGTTTGGGTTTGGGTTTGGGTTTGTAATGAGTTCTTAACTATAAACTACAAACCATAAACTACAAACTTATATAGCTACCTGCCTTCCCAAAGCCGCTGACTTATAAATTGCTTCAACTACACGTATATCACGCAGTCCTTCCTCACCAGGCACCAGCATAGGTTTGCCGGTCATAATTGACAGGGCATCGTCATCCATTTGTTTGGCCTGCTGCCAGGGCACTTCATAAGGTATGGCAATTGAACCAAGCGGACTGGCACCCTGGATACCGGAATAAGCCGAGAATGGCGCCATACGCACATCCCCTTTATCACACATAATATTTAAGTAATTTATGTTCTCGCCGAAGCTCGTTTTGATCTTGGCGATGACATTTCCGGGGAATAACAATTCGGCCTCAGTGGTTTCGTCGAGGCCGTTTTTATAGATTTGCGGACGCGTCGTAGATGTTTTTGCGGACAAAACGCCGAGCGGCTCGGCACCGGTTCCCAACCGGGCACCCTGTATCGCGTATACACCCATGTCATATAACACACCACCGCCCATTGCCTTATTTTGCTTCCAGTGGTCCGTGCGATTTTCACGGTAGCCTGCCGCACATTCAACGCTTTTAACCTTGCCCAACAATCGTTTTTTTACGATCTGGCGGTAAGCCTGTGTGTTTGGTTCATGTTGCAGTCGATACCCGATGGCAAGGGTTTTCTTGTTCGAACGGCAAGCGGCAATCATGGCATGGCATTCCGCGGGGTTTATTGCCATTGGTTTTTCGCACCAGACATCTTTACCCGCCGCGGCCGCACGGATCACATATTCCTTGTGCATCGAAGGCGGCAATACCACGTATACCACGTCGATGTCGGGGTTATTGGCGATCTGGTCGAATGTCTGGTAGTTGTAAATATTTTTGTCGGGGATCTTGTATTTTGCCTTCCAGGCCTCCGCCTTGGCCGGTGTACCTGTAACGATACCCGCGAGGTAGCAATTCTTGGTCTGCTGCAGCGCCGGGGCGAGCAGATCGGTGCTGTAATAGCCCAGTCCAACGAGTGCAACGCCCAATTTGTCTTTTTTAGGACTGGTGGCAGCCAGCAAACTGTTTGGCGAAAATAGGGAAGTGGCGCTGCCAATGGCAAGTGCTTTGAGCAGATCTCTCCGGTGAATCGTCATATGTTTATGAATGGGTCCGGCGCAACCTGTAGCGGACTTGCCGGCACTGATGAGTAATCATCAAATATATTGCTTTTGCGTGCCAACCAACGGGCAATTCAGGAGGTCAGCTAAAATTTAACGGGGCGTTTTACAGATCCGTTGTTGCGGGCGCGATATGAAACTAACCTTTGAAAGGCGCTCTATTACATGCAATAGAAAATCAGGCTAAATGATATCCATTCCCTTTACGAAAGAGGTAAGCATGAACGGCAGGATGAGGGTGAGGTAGGAGAAATGGAGATAGATCGCAACGAAAAAAGCGGCTGTTGAGAGAAAAAATATAATCCAGGCCAGTCCGGTACTCTTCTTTGTAGTCTCCATGTTGTAATTGTTTCAGCGAAAGTA
>JBBSSY010000356.1:0-4383 GCA_038241595.1 Chitinophagales bacterium
AAAATTGCCTGGCTGGAGCATGACCAAAAGCATAACAGGCGCCATGGTTGGCATTCTCGTAAAACAACATAAACTTTTGGTAGACGCGCCCGCGCCGGTGCCGGAATGGCAATCTGAAAATGACCCGCGACATAAGATAACCCTCAGGCACCTGCTACAACAAACCAGCGGGCTTGATTATGATGAAGTATATGATAAACCGTCTACCGCGAACCGGATGCTCTTTACGGTTGGAAATGCCGCCAGTTTTGCAGCGTCACAAAAGCTCGCATTTCCTCCGGGTACTGATTTCCGTTATAGCAGCGGCAATTCAAATATCATCGCCCGCATCTGCCGGCAGGCGATAGGTGAAACGGCATATCATGCGTTTCCATATGAAAGCCTTTTCTATAAATTGGGTATGTACCAAACCGTCCTGGAACCGGATGCCTCGGGAACTTTTGTCGGCTCATCGTTTTGTTATGCCCCGTTGCGCGATTGGGCGAGGTTTGGCCTGCTCTACCTGGATAACGGCCGGTGGAACAACGAACAAATCTTGCCGGCAGACTGGGTACGCCGGTCTACCACGCCATCTGCGGCGGCAACAGCCGGAGAATACGGTTTTCAATGGTGGCTCAATGCTGGCGGGAAAAACAAACCCTTACATCGTAAGTATCCTGGTCTTCCAACAGACATGTATTATGCCTCGGGTTATGAAGGACAACATATCATTATCATTCCTTCAAAAAACCTGGTCGTCGTTCGCCTGGGACTCACCCGCAACCCGCATTGGGGAGAAAATGAATTTATCCGGTCGGTGATTTTGGCAATAAGAAATTAGCTGGTAGCAACAGGCGTTGAGATAAAATACTATTCAATATTCAACGCTCAATAATCAATTTTCATTGAAGAACAATTGCGTCAAATGGCACTCCGTTGAGCATTGAAAATTGAGCGTTGAGTATTGAATATTATTTTTAATCCATCTATTGAAGCCTGTCCGCCTACGGCTTCGCCCGCTGTTTCAACTTGCTCGGCTGGGACTTCTCCAAAGGGTGCGCTTTCATCAACTCCTCCGGTGAATAAAAACCCGTTTTGCTTTTCGTCGCGGCACGCACCTGTTTTACGCGGTCGGGGGAGACTGCAGACGCGCTGTTGCCAAAAGAATTCCGGACATAAGTGATGACCGACGCCACTTCCTCGTCGTTGAGCATACCGCCGAAAGGCGTCATCGGAACCTGGCCGGGATATTTCTTGCCCGCAATTTCCATCGGGCCATACAACCCTTTAAGCACGATTTTTATCACGCGGTCCTGGTCGCCAAGTATCCAGGCATTTGCAAAAAGCGGTGGGAAACCAGCATTAGGAAGGCCCTTACCATCCGGCTGGTGACAGGTACCACAGTAACCATCTCGCAGAAAAATCTCTTTGCCTTTATTAAACAATGTAAGCTCCGTGCCTTTCAAACTGGATTTCACCTCCACTTCTTTTTTCTTCTTCACCTCCACGCCGTTCAGGTGCGCCACAGCCGTTTCATAGGAAGGCAACATCCATTCATCCAGCGGTTTTTTACCGGCTTCGAGTACGATCGGGAGACCGACATCTTTTCCGAGCCAGGAGGCCGCCACGATGGCTTCGAGGCGCACACGGCCATGCGGATCACGTGCGGCCTGCATGAATAGCGCCGTTGGATTGCTGACCTGGTGGCTGGTATACCGCAGTACTCCTACTGCAGCTGCCCTTGCCCGGTAGTCTTTCGCCTGCAACACCTGGCGAAGCAAGCGTTCATCCACCTTGTTCTGGCCCCAGCTCACCCATAATCCTTCAAGTAAATTATGTTCGTATTCTTTGTCCTTTTTGTCAAGACCGGCGACCCATTTTTTTAGTTTCGTCCGCACTTCCGCGGAATCCCTGCCGCGCAATTCGCGCTGCGTCCGGTACCGGGTGCGGTATTCCGGCAGCTTCAGGTTGTCCAGCAATACTTCGATACTTGCACCGGCCACCTTTGCCGGTGTTACCAGCGGGCGGGAAGGATAGGTGATGCGATAAACCCGGCCGTGCGTATGATCGCGCAGCGGATCGCGGGCATTGTGTTGCATGTGACCGATCAGCACATTGTGCCAGTCAACGACGTACAAAGAACCATCCGGCGCAAACTCCATGTCAACCGGGCGGAAGTTTTTATCGGTAGATACCAGCAGGTCCTGGCGAAATCTGCTCTTGTAACCGGTTCCGTCGTCAACCAGGCTATGTTCTTTCGTGCCCAGGAAACCGATGGTATTGTTGATCAGGAAATCGCCCTGCACATCATCCGGGAAGTGGCGGCTTGAAATAAATTCAAGACCGGATGTAGGTCGCACGCGTTGTTTTTCCTCTACCAGGTTAAATCCTTTCGGGGTAAATACCCCGTACCGCGACTTCACCGTACCCGGCATCATCCACCGTACATCCGGACTGGACGTTTCGGCAAAGAAATTCTGTCCCCATTTGTCAAACGCAATGCCCCATGGATTGGGAATGGACAGCTGCGCGGTGCGCTCGAGTTTATGTCTCTGCGGGCTGTACCGGTAAAAACCGCCATTGGTGGCGCGCACCGGGCCATAAGAAGTTTCCAC
Source organism: Chitinophagales bacterium (assembly GCA_038241595.1). GTDB lineage: Bacteria > Bacteroidota > Bacteroidia > Chitinophagales > Chitinophagaceae > JADCRZ01. The sequence goes on from JBBSSY010000356.1 coordinate 2,595, forward strand.
GTTTGTATGTAAGAAGACACCTTCGCCCATATAGATCGCGCCGGATGGGTCGACGGTGTAGGCATGGTGTGCATGGTGCGTATCATGGTCGTCGAAACCACTCAGCAGAATTTCGCGGCTATCTGCCTTATCGTCCCCGTCGGTGTCTTTTAAAAGCATAAAATTGGTTCCCTGCGATACGTACACGCCTTCCGGTGCCAGTTCAAATCCAACGGGCAGGTGCAGGTGATCGGCGAATACCGTTTGCTTGTCTGCCTTGCCATCTCCATTCGTATCTTCCAGGATGATGATCTTGTCGTTGGGTTTTGGATCGCCTGGTTTATAATGCGGGTAGGTAGGCATGGTGGCCAACCAGAGACGGCCTTTGTTGTCAAAGGACAGCTGGCAGGGATTTTCCAGGTCCGGAAATTCTACTTCGGAAGCGAATAGCTCTATTTTATATCCAGGCGCTACTTTCAGGGAATTAAGCGCTTCTTCGCCGTACAGGTATTTCAGGCTGCCGTTCTTTTCCGGGTTGAAGTTGGTTTTCATTTCCTTCAACACGAGCGTGTTCTTGTCTGCCGCGGCAAGGTCCATTTTTTCACCTTTTGCCGCCATCCAGATCGCCGTATCGCGAATGGCTGCCATCTGGCGGAGTTTGGTTAATTCATCCGGGTAGTTGTCTTGTCCGAACGGGTTGTAGCGGCGGCCATACACATGCACGCCGTTGGGAATCTTCAGGTCGTTGTGCCACATCCAGTTTTTTTCCATCACGGCGGCATGCACCAGGGCGCGGTCTTTTTCTGCAACCGCTTCCTGTTTACCAAAGACGCCGTCGGCAAGCAGCACGCCGAACTTCGCATAACCGGCGTCGGTCAGTTGCGAGCCGTCGATGGTCAGCGGTGTTTTGGCGGTATCGAACCAGGCTTTGGTAGGTGAAAAGGCATCCACAAACTGAACATTGTTTTTCGATGCAATCTCTTTCATACCATCGCGGTACATGGCCAGGTTCAAATTTTCTTTTTTGCCATTTGGCAGGTCCATTTTAGCTGATAAATCTTCAAAAGCAATGGGTGAAATAATGGCCAGCTGGGGGGCCGAAACACCATTGTATTGTTGCGCGAGGGTGTGTTTGATAAAAGCATCCAGTTCGGCTTTGTAGTTTTCGAGCCCTTCTTTTCCCTGGAAGGATTCGTTATACCCGAAGAAAGCCAGGATGATATCGGCCTTGTGCCGCGCCGTCCATTCGTCGGGGGTTTCATAGTGTCCCTGGCTGTCGGAGTTTCTGGCCAGCTCGGTCTGGAACTTCTCTGCACCGGGAAAGGCCCATGGCGACGGCCGGCCGGAGTGTGGCCGGAAGCCGGGGGTATTTCCGCCATCACACATATTGCGGATGTACAACATGCTGTCGGGGTACCGCAGCTGCATTTCTGTTTCAAAATGGCCGAAATTCATCATGCGCGAACCGAGGTTGTTGCCTACTAAAATGATGTGTGCGCCTTTGGTGATTTTTAGGCCGGCCGGATCTGCCTGCGTGAAGTGCATGGAAATGAGGCCTGTCGTCACCAGCGCGGCAATAACCAATGCCAACTTTATATGATTCGTTATTTTCATGGGAGCAATTATTACCCGAATATAAGTAACAATAAAAATTATGGGAATGAATTATTCAGCGCCGCGTTGCAAGGCGGGCCTGGGTATGCTGTTTTACAAAACTGCGTTGAAAAAGGGGAAGATGAGGAAGAGAAAAATAACGGGTAATTACACGTTATGAATGTATGGTTAGACTGTACCGAACAAACGGTGTGAA
>JBBSSY010000357.1:0-4378 GCA_038241595.1 Chitinophagales bacterium
CTGGCAACCTGATGTCGCTGGACGATGCCAATACCCTCATGAACGAGTGGGTGCAAAACGAACGGCTCCGCTTGCACATGCGCCAGGTCGCCGGCGTGATGAAGGCCTGGGCGCTGGAAAAAGAACATGCCGACGACCAGACCGCCGCGAAATGGGAACTGGCCGGCCTGCTTCACGACGCGGATTGGGAAAAGTACCCCGAGGGCCACTGCCGCATCATCATCGAAAAGCTGGAATCCATGAACATCGACCCGGATATCATTCATTGCATCGCCTCGCACGGCCCACGCTATTTTGGTGTAGAACCAGTAAGCAGCATGGACAAAATTATCTATGTGTTTGACGAACTGTCTGGCTTCATTCATGCCGCTGCATTGATCCGCCCGACAGGGTATGATGGCATGGATGTAAAAAGCATTTTAAAGAAACTGAAGACACCATCTTTTGCAGCGCAAGTAAGCCGGGAAGATATAAACGATGCGATTTCAAGAATTGATACGCCGCTGGAGGAGATCGTAACTTTTGTTATTAATATTCAAAAAAATATCAAATAAAAGGGTTATCCTGCCTGCCGGGTTAACTTTGCCTACCCGGTCAAACAGTCCGGAGCTCTAAACACGCGCAGGAAGACCCATGAAAAAATGGTTACTAGCAGGGCTGACGATAGTAGTCGCAGCAATAACCTGTATTTATATATTTATTCCCGGCAGACTCAGGATATCACACATCGCGTTGATTAGTTGTCCGAAAAATGCTGCAAACAGGTTGTTGCTCGATGAAAGCAAATGGGCGCTCTGGTGGCCGCAAAAACAACCGCCAGGCATCGGAAAAGCCTTTATGTACCAGGGCGATTCCTACCTGGTCACCCGGTTTTTTACCGATAAAATTCTGATACAAGCGATAACAGGCAGGCAGACGGTACCCACGGCGATCCACATCCTGCCAATGAACCGCGATTCCATCCAGCTCACCTGGGCGTGTGAACTGGATGCCGGTTGGAACCCATTGAGCCGGATCCGTCAGTATAAAACGGCGACTGCTATCAAATCGAATATGACCGCCATCTTCAGCCACCTACAGACTTTCCTGGAAAGCACCTCGAATCTCTATGGCTTCCCGATCAAAGAAATTATTTCGAAAGACTCGGCACTGGTTACCATCAGGTCAGTCAGTGCCGGCTACCCGGGCAACCAGGCGATTTACCGGTTAATTGATACGTTGAAAAATTACGTAAAAAGCCAGGGAGCATTTGAAACAAATCATCCAATGCTTCGAATTTCACATAAGTCCGCAGGAGCCTACCAGGTAATGGTTGCCATCCCTACCAACCGGATACTGCCCGGCAATTCGCTCATTATTAACCAGCATTTTGTACCCTGGAAAACACTTTTAGGTACCGTAACCGGAGGAAGACTCATGATTGACTCTGCGTTCAGGCAGATGGATAAATATGTAGAAGATCACCAACGTACGTCTATGGCCGTTCCATTCGAGTCATTGATCACAAACCGGGTCGAGCAACCCGATTCCCTTCGGTGGGTAACCATTATCTGCCAGCCCGTTTCCTGAGTCAACGTCAATGCTGTTTCGTATTTTCCAGTTTGTCATATCGGATAATCATCGACGAGTCATTATTACGGGCAAGAACAAACGCTTTCTTGTTACCTGCAATCGAGATTTGTCTAACATGACGAACCTGTCCTTTTACAGCGAGTCCATTGATGGGAGAACAAGCAAATGAATCCTTTCCTTTGTTGAGTAACACCGTGCCGAAGTCAGCATCATACCTGCCCATTTCAATATTGTTTTCAAAATAATTTCCAAACAACAAGATGTCCGGCAGGTTATCATGGTTGGCATTTACCACTACGGCATCTTTTAAGGAAGACAACTGCGCTTCCCACGGAAGGGCTTTTAATTCAAACTGGAAATTGCCCTTATTAATAAGGACGGCGTTTGAAAAATAATCGGCCGTAAATACATCAGCCTGCTCCAGTTTCTCGGGGGAGAAAATTTTTTCAAAAGGCGCTTTGGCCAGGTCTTCCGCATACAGGAATTTCTTCCTCAGGAAAGGCATTTGTTTTTCCAGTTCCGCTTTATTGGCAAACGGGATTTGTTTACCATTCAGGTAATAAGAAATAACCTGTTCCTTTTTCCCATTGTCATCGAAATCGAAGTAATACATGCTCACCGGCTCTGCTTCCGACGCGCGGAGCCTGCTGTTAAGCCCGAGGTTGCCAACAACAAAATCCACCTGTCCGTCATTATTGAGGTCGCAGGACTTGAGGAAATTCCACCAGCCCTTTCTACCGGTAAGCACCCGTTTGCTAAACCGGCCTTTGTCATTGATGAAGGCATCGATGCCGCCCCATTCGGCGCACAATACAAGATCATCATCACCGTCTTTATCAAGATCAAGCCAGCATGCACCGGTTACGAAACCGGCATACTCCAGGTCTTTCGAATATGCTGCGGTAACGTCTTTAAAATGTCCCTTCTTATCGTTCAGTAGCAGGTACGAGCGGGGTTGTTTACCATATTCCCATGGAACGGCCCGGCCCCCAATAAAAAGATCCGCATAACCATCCCCGTTAAAATCGTTTGGAACAACACAAGAGGCAGTCAGGTAAAGTGCGCCGAATGCGCTGTCTGATTGTAAAAAGTTTGCCCGGCCATCATTAAGGTAAACCCGCGGTGTCAGGTGAAAGTCGGGCCCATAATACTCGTTCCCGCCACTTGCTACCACCAGGTCCGGGTGTCCGTCGTTATTGACATCCACCCAGCAGGCATCCACATCTTCAAATGAACTGTCGTTTTCAAGCACAGGTTGAAACGACCGGGTGAATCGCCCATCCGCAGTTTGCAGGAAGATGGCACTTTTATTTGTTTTTGACGACCCGATAAATACATCTTCAAAGCCGTCATGGTTAATATCCGCCACCGCCAGTCCGGGACCTTCGGTAGAAAACATATGCGGGATGAGCGGTTCACGGTCAAATTCGCTAAAAGGATTCTCTATGTGCGAAAAGGCCAGACTGGTTGAAGCTGTAATGTCTTCCATTGGCCTCGATGGATTTTTCCAGTGCGTGGAAAGCGTAGCGTAATCAAAAGCAGGCAATCCTTTTTTATAATTGATTGCAACGAGTTTGTTTCCTGGCTGAACCGGCACCGGTTCATACGTGTTATCTGGCCAGATAACAAACATGGAATCAATTGTCGTTTTATCCATACCGATGTGAACAGGCGTTTCCATGCTGGACATAAAACCCCGTACCGGGTATTTATCATAGGTCCTGATGCCCCCGTTTGCATACATCACTATTTTCGCACCTATCGCATGAATATTTTTTTCCGGTCCCTTGAGGGTGATCTCCAGGCTGCTTTCTTTTTTTGTATCGTTGTTTTTATTCTGGTACAAAAGCACCGGGTCTTCAATGTTGTTGACGACAATATCCAGGTCACCGTCATTGTCAAAATCCGCATACACGGCGCCGTTAGAATACGTAGGCCGATCATTTTTAATAGCACCCTGGATGTCTTCAAATGCGAGATCCCCTTTATTCTTAAAAAATTTATTTGGAATTTTAATATGCGGGAATTTATCAATCAGCTTTTCATTCGTTTGGCCCATCTTGTTATCACGGATCATTTCCTGGATATCCTGGTTAGATATGTAGTTGATGTAGTCAATGTCGTTCATCCTTTTTGGTATACCATTCGAAATAAAAAGGTCCTTTAACCCGTCGTTATCAAAATCCAGCCACAACGGTGCCCACGACCAGTCTGTGGCTGCAACACCTGCATACAGGCCCACTTCGCTGAACATACCGTTCCGGCGGTTAAACTGGAGGTTGTTACGTGTATACTGAAAGTTGTACCCGTAGCCGATCTTCTGGTAAAAGAGGTCATGCCCGTCTTCACCCAGCGACCTTTTCAGGGTATAGGGATCGGCGGGAAGCATATCCATGGAAATGATCTCGGGGAAAGCGTCGTTGTTTATATCCGCCACATCTACCCCCATGGAGTATTGACTGGTATGCATCACATGATTCGCCAGGTCATCATGAAAGGTTCCATTGTGCTGGTTGATGTACAGATAGTCGTTCTCATGGAAGTCATTGCCGATATACACGTCAGGGTATCCATCGAGGTTGATGTCCGATACCGCAATACCCAGACCGTAACCGAGCACCGAACTGTTGATACCAGCTTGTTTTGTCACGTCTGTAAACGTGTTGTTGCCATTGTTGCGAAACATGCGGTCACCGGACAGCAGCGTTGGTTTGCCGAGCAATTGCTGCCGGATGCCGAAATTTCCGTTCTGGTGTATGAAATGATTCAGAAGGTATATGTCGAGGTCACCATCCTGGTCGTAATC
>JBBSSY010000358.1:0-4373 GCA_038241595.1 Chitinophagales bacterium
AAACTTCGTCGAATTCAATTTCTTTCTTTAAAGGAACAATTGTTTGCATCTCCGTGGTCTTATCTGAATCGCCTTTTACAAAAGCAAGTCTTTCATCCACCTCCGCATAACCGTTACCGGCGGCCGGCAACACCTGCAGGTTTTTATTGTATTTCGCGGGCCGGATCAAGTTTCCCTGTATAGCTCCCGCTTCGTCTATACCAGCCAGTGAGCTGAACATGACGTCCGCCTTTTCGGGCGCTTTTCCGGCAAAATGAAAGAATGCGGACGCCACGCAGTTTTTGTTTGGCGTAACGCGTATCCACGTGGCCGAAAAGCCAGCCGGGAATATAATGTACTCATACCCGTTAGCACCTACCGTTACCGTTTTGTACGTCATCCAGTTGTTATTGCCACGCTGATCGATTTCTATTTTAAAGGCAACCGCATCCGAAGCGCGATGGCTGAGGTGCAACACCTTCTTATCAAACCCATTTACCAAAAACCCTTCCGAAGCTGCGCCCGCTTTCACCGAATCGTTGATCCACAAACCACCCCAGGCGCTGGCGGCGCCCCATTGTTCAAGGTCAGCCGGTTTGCCGAACCAGAGATTCGACTGCGAACGGCCCGCGTATGGATTTTCGAGGATAGTGGTTTCGTCCGTGGAGATCACCAGCCGCCCGTTCCACTCGCAGAAATCCGGCACATAGCGGAGGTGACTGCTGATGGGTGTTAAACCCGCTGTGTTCGCGCGGCTGAATGTTTTCGGGAACTTGTAAAACATACCGTGCATATCCATCATCATGCGATCGCCACCGATGTTGCGGATACGCGGCCACTCGGTATACCAGCCTCCCCAGTGGTCGTAGGTATGCGCTGCCTTAGGCAGCCGGTAGGAATACCACTGGCCTGCATCGAGCAGCTTCAGGATAACGGAGCGTTTATCCCAGCCCACACTCCACGCCGGGCTCTTGTCATCCGGCGAGCCGTAGATGTCGCCGGGACCGGTAACATCGGTAAACTGCTTACGTTCAATGATTTTCCATGTTTTGCCATCCCAGGAAGCCAGCACGCCCATTTCATCTTTATTTTTTGGTCCCGCACCCACCTGCAGGTCTTCTTTTTTGATGTCGAATACCTGGTGTTCGCCGTTGTTGGCGATGATGAGTTGTTTCTGCGCAGTGTAGCCACCCTTGCCATGCCATCCCGGAACCGGTTTGTGAAATAATTTCTTTACGGCCAGCGTATGAACATTTGCTTCATAGAGCATGCCTTCCATGTCATAGTAATAGACCATGTTCGCCGGGTCTGTCAAATGTCGCGCGGTGGCGGTCAAACGGCCTGGCATAACCGAAGGTGGTATCACCCGCACCTTGCCCGCGGCGTCGATCAGGTAGGGGCCGGTAAGCAGTTGATTGGATTCCCTGTGGATCATCCGGTTGGCCGGCGTTCCGCCAACACTCTCGGGGTGGATCACCAGGTTGAGGTCGCTGTCCACGCTGTACAATTTGTCAGAACTGCCCAGCGGGCAGTGCGGTGAGTAGGTAACCATCCACAACTTCCCCGCCCAGGGGGTAATGGCGCCGATACCGCCTTCGCCACCATTGCCGCTGCAGGGCAGTCCGCCGCCTTCATTAAATAATGCGAGGTGCGGGTAAACGCCGCTTACCATGAGTTTCTTTTTGGCAGCTGCCGGCACCACGCCACCCGCAGAGCCGTTGGATTGTGCGGTCACCGGTTGTAGGAACAACAAGCCACTGCAAAACAACGCGCCTATTTTAAAAGATAATTTTTTTATAATGATCATGAAACACTTTTTTTTGTTAAAAAATGATGCTGGACTTAGAACTGTATACCATCAAAACACGCCGTTGTAATAGTCAATATTTTTAAGATCTTTTCCGATCAGCCATTTCTGATTTCTGAGAGCTGATAGCTGATAGCTGATAGTTCACAGCTTCCTCAGTATCCTGCATTCTGCGAAAGCCCCATATTCACTCGTCTCTCCAGCGCAGGTATCGGCCACAGGTATTGTCTGTTCTTGTCGAAGCTGCGCTGCGCCACCACCTTTACATCACGGCCAAAGCCGCTGTAGTCGGCGATGCCATCATCATCGATCGGCGTTACACCCGGAAACGGCCACTTGGCGCGGTTCTGGTTGGCCGGATCGGGTAAGCCGATCACCGGGCGGGTGAGCGCTTTCTCGGCGAGCTTCCAACGGATCAGATCCATATAACGGAGTCCCTCACGCGCAAATTCCACGCGCCGTTCGCGCTTGAGCACCTTGCGCAACTCAACGGCGTTGGTTGATGTTATTGCGGGGTAAGCAGTTGTTTGCCCAACCGCTACATCGTATGCCCGCGCGCGTACCCTGTTGATCGCCGTTAGTACCGAAGCATCGGCCTCGCCCAGTTCCACTTTTGCTTCTGCGTAGGTGAGCAGCATGTCGGCGAAGCGGATAATAATGGCGTCATTGTCTTCGATCACCTTGTCGGCCCAGGTCTGGTCCACGCCTTTCTTCCACAGGAAGCCCGTATAACTGGCAAAGGTGGCCACGGTGCGGCTATCGCGGTTTGATACGCGTTTGTTCTCTTTGGAGCTAAATACGGTGAGTGTATCGGGATGTGGCTGGTAGGCGTAACCCAGCCACTGCGTGTTGAATTCCACGATCGAACTGGTCAGTCTCGGGTCGCGGTTCCTGAAAGGATTGAGCGGGTTGTAGAGGGCCGACTCATCGATGGGCTTGCCATCGGTACATTCGTAGGCATCCACCATTTCCCGCGTAGGGATTTGCGCACCATATCCGCCGGTGTTCCTCGGCAGCAGGTCCTGCACGTTGGTACCAGACGTGAATACTTTTTGCGCTTCGTCGCGCGGGATGCTGATAATGAGTTCACTGCTGGTTTCACCGGCTTTCAAAAACAGCTGGCTGTAGTTTGCATGCAGCGTGTACACGCCTGACTGGATGACCGCGTCCGACGCTTCTTTTGCTTCCTTCCACTTGCCCATGTACAGGGCGGTACGTGCCTTTACCGCGAGCGCCGCGCCCTTCGTCAGTCTCTTTATCGACGAAGCGCCGTACGACACCGGGAGGTTGGCAGCGGCAAAATCGAGTTCCGTAAAAATAAAAGCAAGCACCTCGTTTTTGTCGGTCCGCTTGACGTTGTACGACTCCTCCAGCAGCACCGGTTTTGTCATCAGCGGCACATCGCCGAAATGCGTGATCAGGCGGGAGTACTGGTAGGCACGGATAAGCCGCATCTCCGCTTCCAGCCGCGTCATCACCGCAGGCGGAGTATTGGAAGCAGCGCGGTCTTTATTGGCCAGGAAGCTGTTGGCGCGGGCAATGGCTTTATACGCACTCGTCCAGAGCGCCTGCGCCGTTGCGTCTTCGGCATTCATGGTGCCAAAGGTAACGGCATTGCCCAGCTGCCCGCGGTGCCAGTAGTTGTCGCTGAACTGTTCATTGTCGTTGCCCCAGAAGTCTAGCCGGTACAGGTCGTTGACGGCCAGTTCAAGCTCCGTCTGGTTTGAGTAAAAGGTGGCGGTAGACGGTTCAGACAGCGGGTTCAGGTCCAGCTTGTTGCAAGCTGCAAGGCTTGCGAGGAAAACGATGAGGAAGAGACTCTTTTTCATATACTAAAATTGTCGTTCTGTAATGTTTACAATAATAACGGCCAGGCACAACTGCTTTTTAGAGTCGTACGGTGACACCCGCAAGCAGCGTTTTTACAATCGGGTATGAAGCGTTACCTACTTCCGGATCCCAGTACTTGGGGAAATGATGGATCGAAAACATATCGAGTGCGGATACATATATCCGTAAGGACTGGATGCCTGTTTTCTTAATCAAACCGGGATTGATCGTATAACCGAGGGTAATGTTCTTCACCCGGAAATACGAGCCGTTGATCAGCCAGAAGTCGGACATCTCGTAATTATTGGAAATTGACCGGGTTGACAAACGCGGGTAGGTCGCCATCGAATTTGTTTCCGCGCTATTGGTCTTGCTCCAGAATTTACCCACCATCTCTTGCGGCACATTGCCAAAGGCTTCGGCAAATGGCTGCACGATCTCGCTGCTCAGCCGGCTCCGCTTTTTACCAACGCCCTGGAATACGAATCCAGCATCAAAGCCGCGGTACTCCGCGCGAATATTGCCACCGTACAGGTAACGTGGCAGTGAACCACCAAGCAACACCTTGTCATCCGGCGTGATCTTGCCGTCTTTATTCTGGTCGATGTAACGGACATCACCCGGACTAACATTCGTATTCAGTCTCGGTGCCCCCGCGGTATCTGCAGCCACCTGGTACAGTCCGTTCGAGCGGTAACCGAACCACTCGTTGTATTCGCTGCCTTTGAATGTCGACAGCGCACCGAGGATCTGCGTG
>JBBSSY010000359.1:0-4372 GCA_038241595.1 Chitinophagales bacterium
AATTTTCGTATATGTGTTGAAGGTGGTGCCCCCCGCGAGTTTGGGTTTGCCAATATCCACATGGTTTTTAAATATTCCAACCGGTTGGTCTGGCGGAACGGCAAGCAAAGCGGAAACAAGTAAAATTAACAGGGACAATTTCATAATACGAGGCTTTTGTGAAAGTGGTTAATTTAGGGAATTGATGCCATTTATGCGTACTTAAATTATAAGTATCGGTCATATTTGTGAAAATGCTGCTAAAACAGATAATGATTGGTTAAAAATTCATTATGTCATAATGTAGATTAATGCTAATTTGATGGCGCCTAACAAGCAGCTTATTTATCGAACTAAACAAACGTTATGAGAAAAAAAATTTTACTTGCAAACCTATGTTTGCTACTACTCCTATCTATGCAATCCTTCGCCCAGGGAGATATCACGGGCAGAATCACAGAAGATGACGGAAGTCCGGTTGTCGGTGCCACCGTTGCGGTTAAAGGCACTAAAAATGCAGTTGTTGCCAATGAAAACGGCTTCTACCGGATTAATGCACAAATAGGCAAAACGCTTGTGGTAAGTTATGTTGGTTACACCACGAAAGAAGTTACCGCAAATAGTTCTTCCTTAAATATTATCCTCGCGAAATCGTCCAGCCAATTGAATGAAGTGGTGGTGACGGCGCTTGGTATAAAAAAAGAAAAGCGGTCATTGGGTTATGCTTTAACTGAAGTGAAAGGCGATGAATTAACCCAGGCCAGGTCTACCAATATTGCCAATTCACTGGTTGGTAAAGTGGCGGGCCTTAATATTACACAAACCGCGACGGGTCCAGCCGGGTCAAGTCGTATCACGCTACGAGGTAATGCCTCTATCGGCGGCGGCGGATCTCCACTTATTGTGGTAGATGGTATCCCCTTTAATAATGACAATTTAGGTTCTGTGGGAACCTGGGGCGGACAAGATCAGGGTGATGGCATCTCCAGCCTGAACCCGGACGAGATTGAGAGTGTATCTGTATTAAAAGGTGGTACGGCCGCCGCACTTTACGGCTCACGGGCTTCATTCGGTGCCATCCTTGTAACTACCAAAAGTGGTAGCAAATCAGGCAAGGCGCCGGTAATTGAAGTGGGCAGCAACCTGGTGGTGGAAGATTTATTGTACAAAAGGATAAAAGATTACCAATATGAATATGGCACAGGTGATAAAGGACCAGGACTGGTGGGAGTGAAACCAACCAGCGCCGACCCTAACCTTACTCAGACAAATAGCTGGGGCGGAAAACTCGATGGCTCACCGGTGATACAATTTGATGGTGTACTGCGCCCTTACGTTGCTGCCAAAGACAATTTTTCTAAGTTCTACAACACAGGGTTAACTTTCACAAACTCCGCTGCAATCAGTGGCGGTAATGAAAATATTACCTATCGTTTTTCGATGAGCGACCTGAACAACAAAGGCATCGTTCCACACAACACCCTCGTCAGGGATAACGTGGCCATGAATATCAATGCTACGTTGAGCAAAAGACTCTCGGTCCTTGTAAATGGAAAATACATCCGCGAAAGAAATAAGATGAGGCCGCGGGTCTCTGATTCTCCGGGTAGTGCCAATTATGCTTTGTGGACCCTGCCAACATCGCTGGATGTAGAAACGCTAAAAACAAACAAATACAATGCAAACGGATCAGAAAAAATCTGGTCGAACAACCAATATGTTCAAAACCCGTATTTTGCGACAGAAGATTACAAACAGGCTGACACCAAAGATCGTTTTGTGGGCGTTGTTGAGCCCCGCTTTAACATAACCGATTGGCTCTATATTAAAGGTCGCGCCGGCTTTGACAAATTTACCCGGAGACAAAATGACATCACCCCGACAGGAACCGGCTACCAATTGGGTGGCGGATATAATACCAACCTGCGCGATTTCCGGGAAACAAATATGGAACTCCTGGTGGGCCTGGATAAAAAACTCGGATCATTGTTCAGCCTGACGGCAATCGCCGGCGGCAACCGCATGAAACAAGTAACTATCCTGGATAATTACAGCGGTCAACCGTTTAACATTCCTTTCTTTTACGACATTTCAAACGTAAGTACTGCCAGCAGGAGCACGTCCAATCAATACATCGAAAGCCGGATCAACTCTGTCTATGGATCGGCCGATCTCTCCTTTAAAAATTACCTGTACTTAAGCGTTACCGCCCGTAATGACTGGTTCTCTACATTATCTGCAGACAGAAACTCGATCCTGTACCCTTCCGTCGGGTTAAGTTTTGTATTATCAGATGCATTCAATTTGCCGTCAGCCATTAATTTTGCGAAATTAAGAGGCTCATGGGCACAGACAGGAAGTGCCACAAGCCCTTACCGCCTTGCACTTACCTACGCTTTAACAGGAGCTACTCAAACAGCCCCTCTTGCGCAGATCAACCAGTCGCAAGTTCCAAATGCCCTGCTGCAACCGTTGGTAGTTACCAGCACAGAAGTTGGCCTCGACGCCCGGTTGTTTGAGAATAAATTGAGCATTGACCTTGCCGTCTACGATAGAAAAACAACCAACGACATTGTTGCGGCTTCCATCTCGCCAACCTCGGGTTTTACAAGCGCTACATTTAATGTTGGTGAAATCACCAACCGCGGTGTGGAACTGTTACTAACTTACAAAGTCGGTTCTTCAAAGAATTTTAGCTGGGAACCTTCTTTTAATTTCGGTTACAATAAAAACACTGTCGTCAATATTTATGGCAGCCTCGATAAGCTATTCGTCGCAGAACCACGTCCACGTGTAAGCGCGATTTACCAGGTGGTGAACAAACCATTCGCACAGATCCTGGGCAACGGTTTTAAAAGAGACGCAAAAAGCGGGGAGATTGTCTACAACTCTCAAGGTCTGCCACTTACAGAAGGCCTTATGGCGTTTGGAAGCGGTGTTTCTCCATGGACACTCGGCTTTACGAACTCGTTCCGTTTCAAACAATTCGGCGTGAGTTTCCTGGTCGATAGCAAATTAGGTGGTTATATCTATTCAGGCACGAACGCACTGGCCTATCGCCACGGTCTCCACAAAGAAACCCTGGTTGGTCGTGAGACCGGTGTGATCGGTAAAGGCGTAAACGAAGCCGGCGCACCGAATACCGTTGTGGTACCCGCTCAGACATACTACAACAACCTGTATAATTTTGCAGAGCCATTTATCTACAGCTCTGATTTTGTAAAGCTCCGCCAGGTAATTATCGATTATAACGTGCCAACGCGCGTATTTGCCAAAACACCGTTTAAATCAATTGTCTTTTCCCTCGTAGGCAGGAATCTTTGGACGATCATCAAACACACGCCGATTATTGATCCGGAATCCAGCTACTCTGCAAGCGCTGCACAGGGCCAGGAATTCGCCGGCTTACCAGTTACAAGAACGATGGGCTTTAACCTGAACCTAAAATTTTAATTTCTTACCTGCAAAACTCAAAAAATTATGCTTCGTAAACTATTTATATTAACTACCCTGGCTTTCACGCTGAACTCCTGCGAGAAAGATTTCAATACCATTAACATCGATCCAAACAATTCCACCAAGGTGCCGCTTGAATATTTGCTGGCCCAGTCACAACTGTATATAGGCGGATCGGCCGGTGACCCGGGTTATGCTACCTGGCGCGCGAATCTTATGTACGCACTGCCAGCTGCGCAGCTCTTATCGACACTCTCTACCTTTTATGCAGGCGACAAATACGTGTACCAGGCGGATTTGAGTGAAGCTTACTTTGTAACACAATATCCCAGTTCGGTCAAAGGTCTTGTGGATATCATATCGCAAGCAAAAGACGACCCAAAGAATGTAAATATCCTTTCGATGGCCCGAATCCTGAAAGCATTGCAGATGAGCCTAATCACCGACCTGTATGGAGATGTACCGTACTCGGAAGCGGGCCAGGGATTCCTGAAAACAAATTTTTCACCTAAATATGATGCGCAAAAAGACATTTATGCGGACATGCTGAAAGAGCTGATGGAAGCGGGTGCCGCTTTGAGCACAACGGCTACCATGCCAAAAACAGCCGATTTTGTATATGCTGGAGACGTAGCTAAGTGGAAAAAATTTGCTAACTCATTGATGCTCCGTCTGGCGATGCGCATGCAAAAAGTAGATCCCGCCAGCGCACAGTCATGGGCAAAAAAAGCGATCGATGGCGGCGTGATGACCAGCAACGCAGAAACATTTTCCATTAAGTATGCAAACGATGGCGGCAATGCAACCATCAATTCAAACTCTTACAACCTCGGCGAGGCAGATGCCCCAGGCCATCGCAATGAAATTTCAAAGGGAAGCATCCAGTGGTCTAAAAGGCTTATTGATATGATGAAAGCACGCGTAGATCCAAGGATCT
>JBBSSY010000360.1:0-4351 GCA_038241595.1 Chitinophagales bacterium
ATATAAGATGCTTTTTTGAAGGAGCTTATACAAAAGTCAAAGAGCCGAAAGTAAAATCGCTTCCCCGCAAGAAATAAACCTCCCGCAATAAGTACTTTATTCATTCCGTAAAAATCTCCCGTGCAGGTAAATTAAATTATATCCTTTATATTTCCACCCAGTTTTAATAAAATCAACAGAAAAACCGAAATAGCAACCTATGAGTTTTAGAAATTTTAAAGTGCCATATCCCGTAGATGAACAGTACGCTAAAAAAATCGCTTACTTTTCGATGGAGTTCGCGGTGCACCAGCCATTAAAAATATACAGCGGTGGATTGGGCTTTTTATCAGGGTCTCACCTGAGAAGCGCCTATGAACTCAGGCAAAACCTTATCGGGATCGGCATCCTGTGGAAATACGGGTATTACGACCAGGCACGCAACCAGGACCAGACCCTCCAGGTTACCTGGATGGAAAAAGAATATAGTTTCCTTGAAGATACCGGCATCAAATTTCAGATAACCATCCATGAACATTCCGTTTGGGTTAAAGTGTATTATCTCAACCCTGAGACCTTCAACAGCGCCCCCTTGTTCCTGCTAAGTACCGATTTGCCGGAAAACGACTACGTTTCTCAAACAATTACCCACCGGTTGTATGATGCAAACGTTGCCACGAAGGTGGCTCAGTTTATTCTCCTGGGCGTCGGCGGGGCTAAGCTGTTAGATGAAATGGGCTATTCGCCCGATCTCTATCATTTAAATGAAGCGCATGCCATCAGTGCTGCGTTTTATTTGTACCGCAAATTTGGTAACATCGAAGAAGTCAGGAAAAGGCTGGTGTTTACAACACATACGCCGGAGGAGGCAGGCAATGAAAAGCATGATATCTACCTCTGTCATAAAATGAGTTATTTCTGCGGGTTGTCGCTCGAAGAAACGCGCCGGATCACCGGCATTTCGGACGACCAGTTCAACCACTCGCTGGTTGCGCTTCGGTTTGCGCACCTGGCCAATGGGGTGTCACAATTACACGGTCATGTATCGCGTGCCATGTGGAGCAAGTACGAAGGCATTTGCCCCATTATCTCCATAACCAATGCGCAGAACTGGCGCTACTGGGCCGACAAACAATTGTACCGCAGCATGGAGGAGAAAAATGATTTTGCCTGGGATGATCGCAAAAAGCACCTGAAGAAACGTGCCTTTGAAATTGTGGCGGATCAAACGGGTAAAATCTTCAATCCCAATGTTTTTACGATGGTTTGGGCGAGACGTTTTGCAGGCTACAAACGGGCAGAATTCATCACGCGCGACATTGAACGATTTAATAAATTAACCAGCAACACCAGGTACCCCATCCAGTTAATCTGGGCCGGTAAACCATACCCGATGGACTACCCGTCCATCAACGATTTCAATCACCTGGTGCACCTGAGTAAAGGGTATCAAAATGTAGCCGTATTGATCGGTTATGAGCTGGCGTTATCTAAGCGGCTAAAGCAGGGCGCTGACTGCTGGTTAAATAACCCGCGTGTTCCCCGCGAGGCGTCCGGAACCAGCGGTATGACAGCCGCTATGAACGGTGCGGTTAACTTTTCTACGGACGATGGCTGGATACCGGAATTTATCAACCAGGGCAACAATGGATTCGTTGTGCCGCAGGCCGACTATAACCACATGCACGTCCAACAGCAGGATGAGTATGACCTTGATGCGATTTACGATATCCTTGAAAATCAAATACTGCCATTGTATTATGATGATTACGAAACCTGGCGCCAGATTGCAAAAAACGGCATGATGGATGTTCGCTTCCAGTTTGACTCAAACCGGATGGCACACGAATATTACGACCAGTTGTATAAATAAATTTTACTTCACTAAAAGACACAAAAAAATCCCCTGTTTTGCAGGGGATTTTTTTGTGCCTTTTAGCCTGCAACAGGTCGGATGCAGCTATTTCTTTTATTTTTTATTCACAATGGCAAGCAGTTCAACCTCAAAAATCAACGTGGAACCGGGGCCGATCGATGGACCAGCCTGGTTATCACCATATGCCAGATCAGACGGAATGAAAAGTTTCCATTTACTGCCAACAGCCATCAACGGCAACGCTTCTACCCAACCTTTGATGACGCCGCCTACCGGGAATTCTGCCGGCTGGCCACGATCCACTGAACTGTCGAAAACCGTACCGTTGATCAGGGTGCCATGATAATGACATCTTACTGTATCAGTCAGCAAGGGCTTCGGGCCGGTACCTTCGGTAATGATCTGGTACTGCAAACCACTGGGCAGCGTAACTACACCAGCTTTTGCTTTATTGGCTGCAAGAAATTCTTCGCCGGCTTTTTTGTTGTCGGCTGATTTGTCTGTTTTCATTTTTTGTAAATAGTTGGTGATGCAATTGTTCATTTGTTCTTCGGTCAACAGGGTTTTGCCGCCTTTCATGGCATCATTGATTGCCTTTGATACCATGACCGTATTCACCGAGGCAATACCCTGTTGTTTATAAAACTGCGCCAGGCTAAGACCCAGCGAATAACTCAGCGAATCCAATGGGGTTTTCATGAACACCACAGGCACGCCGGTTTTTTTTGCGACCGGTGGTTTTGGTTTGGGCTTGGCCTGCGCAAGTACAGACATGCTGCAACCAATTGCCAAAACCACTACGGACAGTTTCTTCATAATCATAATTTGAGGGAGCAAAAGTATTACAAATTGCGTAAATACATGGAGGCTAATTATCCCGTGGCCATTTTATTGGCAGTAATTTTAACATTCCTACCCCAACGCTTGTTGGTAATAGTCTTATCTTAAAATGCAGTAAGCGTGACCCCGTGCAGCGATTTAAACATTCCTTTAGTAAACATGGGACGATTGTTGGAGTCATTGGCGCTTACCTATCAAAAATTGATCTTATGAAACGATATTTTCTTTGTTTTTCGCTGGTTGCCATAATGAGCCCGGCCATGGCGCAGAAGGATTCTTCCGCTAAAACGCTTAACGGGATCTTCAAAAAGGCTTCGGGCATTTTCGGCAACTCAAAAACAGCTGGTAGCAGTTCGCTCAGTACCGATGAAATTATTGCCGGTTTAAAGGAAGCGCTTGCCGTAGGCGCGCAGAATAGCACCAGTAAGCTTTCCGTTACTGACGGATTTTTTAAAGATGCTGCGGTAAAGATCCTCCTTCCGGACGAAGTGAAAAAAGTAGAATTAAGACTGCGTGCGCTTGGTTTGGGTTCTGTGATGGACCAGGCCATCACCAGCTTAAACCGTGCGGCTGAAGATGCATCAAAAACCGCTTCGCCTATATTTGTTAATGCCATTAAGAAGATGACGGTAAAAGACGGCCTCGCCATTTTAAAAGGGGCAGATACGGCAGCCACCGCCTATCTTAAAAAAGCTACCTCTAACGATCTTACAAATGCTTTTCGTCCCATCGTAGAATCTTCACTGAAAAAGGTGAATGCAACAAAATACTGGAAAGAGGTATTTACACTGTATAACAAAGTGGCTCCAACGCCGGTGACCGCCGACATCAATGAATATGTCACCGACCGCGCACTAAAGGGCATCTTCTATTATGTAGGTGAAGAAGAAAAGAAGATTCGTGAAAACCCCGCAGCGCGTGTTACTAATATCCTTAAAAAAGTTTTTGGCAGCAAGTGATTGTAAACTACCGGCAGCAAGCTTTTTTTCGGTATTTTTCCCGACTGGCGAAAATGCCGGCTGAGGATGTTTCAGCAATCAATTAGATTATACAGGAAGGCATATAGCGGTTTGTCAGTACCTACCTGGCTGCTGAGTTTGGTGATGCTTGTCAATCGAAGTGGCACGATGGTCATTCCATTTATGACCATTTACCTTACACAAAGGCTGCATTATTCTATTGCGCAGGCTGGTTTCGTGATGGGGTTGTTTGGCGCCGGGGCAATTGCAGGTGCGATGATCGGTGGCAAATTGACCGATAAGTTTGGGTTTTACCCGGTTCAGCTGGTTGCACTTACGGGAGGTGGTGTCATGTTTATCGTGCTTGGACAGATGCAGCAATACTGGATGATCTGCACATTTACTTTCTTGCTCAGCATGGTAAATGAAGCCTTTCGCCCCGCCAACGCGGCTGCAATTGCTGCTTACAGCAGAGCAGAGAACCGGGTACGTTCATTTTATTTGAATCGCCTGGCCATAAACCTGGGGTGGTCGGTTGGGGGCGCACTGGGTGGTTTTATTGCGTCGCATAATTACACGCTTTTATTTTGGGTGGATGGGTTCACCAATATGAGCGCCGCCGTTCTTCTAAGAATATTTCTCTCGCAGAAGCCCGCAGAAGCCGAGGTTCATCATACCACGGAAAGCGCGGCACCAG
>JBBSSY010000361.1:0-4340 GCA_038241595.1 Chitinophagales bacterium
ACCCGCGCGGTGTCTGTAGGTTGAACAACCTGAGGCAGTGACAGGCGGGGAAGTCTTTGGAAGCCCGCTGAGGTTGGTAGGTATAAAGATCATAGTCTATCAATTAATCATTTAAATCACAGTTCAGACAAATTCTTCGTAGGTTAAATAACATACAGCGTCGACCCCGCGGGGAAGTCTTTGGTGACCCTGCGGGGAAGTCTTTGGTTCTCCGGCGGGGAAGCCTTCGGTAACTTCATCGGAGAGTTAGATATGCGGATCATAGTCCATCAATTAATCACATTAATCACAGTTCAGACAAATTCTCCGTAGGTTAAATAACATGCAGCGGCGACCCTGCGGGAAAAATCAAAAAAATAAAAAGTCCCGGGGCGGTCAACATACATTTGGTTCCTGTCAGCCATCAGCAGTCATGAAAATTATTATAGTTGCGCCAATGCATACAATATTCTTTCCATCGTTTGAGCCTGACCGATAGTAGCGGCGATGTCGAATACCGGTGGCCCGAATTTACCACCGACCAGCATGATGCGGAAGGGTAATTGCAGTTCACCGGCTTTTATGTTTTTTTCTGCAGCCACCGTTTTAAATGCCGCTTCCAATGTAGGTGCATCGAAGGGTTCCACCATTGGAATTACCTCTATAAAAGCGTTGAAAAAAACAGTCTTCTCTTCATTCCATTTTGCCCGGATGGGTGACAGGTCGTAATTTATGGGCGCCTGCAGGAAGAAAGAACCTTGTTCCCAGAAATCATTCAGCGTGAAACAGCGGTCTTTTACCAACCCGATCATTTTTTCCAGCAGGGGTTTGTTCGTGATCTTTCTATCTGGCCAAAAATCGGTCAGCATGGAAGCAAGTGTTGCGTTGAAGCTGTTTTTTATCCATTCGTGGTTGAACCATTTGGCTTTTTCGAAATCGAATTTTGCACCGCCTTTGTGGACGCGGTCGATGGAGAATTTCTCAACCAGTTCTTTCAGGGAAAACAATTCCTGTTCGCTGCCGTCGTTCCAGCCCAGCATCGCCAGCATGTTTACAAATGCTTCGGGCAGGAAACCTTTTTCTTTGAAGCCGGTGGTGAGTTCACCGGTTTTCGGATCGAGCCAGTCCATGGCGAATACCGGGAAGCCGAGGCGATCCCCGTCGCGTTTGCTCAGTTTGCCGTGGCCGTCGGGTTTAAGGATCAGCGGCAGGTGCGCCCATTCGGGCATGTCGGCCTGCCAGCCAAGATATTGCCATAATAAAATATGTACCGGTGCACTTGGCAGCCACTCTTCGCCCCGGAAGGCATGCGTGATCTTCATCAGGTAGTCATCGACCACCACGGCGAGGTGGTAGGTGGGCATGCCATCTGCCTTTAACAATACCTTGTCGTCTACTAGGCTGCTGTTAAAGGTCACCTTCCCGCGGATCATGTCGGTAAAATGGATCTCTTCGTTGTGAGGCATTTTTATGCGGATTACATAAGGAGTGCCTTCCCTGATCAGACGCGCCGTTTCTATTTTGCCCAGTGTCAGGGAGTTGCGCATATTTTCACGGATCAAAAAATTGTACTGCGGCTGCGGGTTTTCAGGAGTTTTGTATGTAACACGCATTTCGTCGAGTTCCTGGGTGGTATCGAAAGCATAATACGCATGTCCCTGTTCAACAAGCTGATTGGCGTACTGCCGGTAGTTTAATTTGCGTTCGCTTTGCCGGTAGGGGGCGTATGGTCCGCCGACATGAGGTCCTTCATCGGGTTGCAAGCCGCACCAGTTCAGGCAATCGATGATATATTGTTCGGCGCCTTCCACGTAGCGTGCCTGGTCGGTATCTTCAATGCGTAAAATGAAATCGCCGCCATGGTGTTTGGCGAAAAGGTAGTTGTATAAAACGGTGCGCACGCCGCCGAGGTGGAGTCCACCGGTCGGACTGGGGGCAAATCGAACCCTTACTTTTTTGCTCATAGTGACAAAGATAGTCAGGCTGCGGGAGAATTGAGTCGGAGGGTGGGGCGAGTGCCGTAACGCCGCAGGCACCATCATTCTCTCCAGAAAGGGACGGGGTACGTTCTCTGCATTTCAAGATAGAGATGGAGTAACTTTGGTATTAAGAAAAACGCTCAATATTCAACGCTCAATGATCAATATTCAATGAGAAAAGTCAATAACTAACGCTCAATAATTAATATTTAATCAAGAAGAACATTAGCAAGACATTTGCGTCTACGTTGAACATTGATCATTGAGCGTTGAATATTGAAAATTATTTCTTACATGCAATCATATTATATCCCCTGTTTATATGTTTTACTTCACTAAAACACCCTGGCTCGTTGAAAAAATGTTCCCGGAATATGTCTGGCACGTTCCCGAGACCGATAAAAAGATCTTCCTCAGTTTCGACGATGGGCCGCACCCGGTGGCAACGAATTTTGTATTGGATACGCTAGCCCGTTTTAACGCTAAAGCAACTTTTTTCTGTGTAGGTAAGCAAGTTCAACAGTACCCGGACATTTACAGCCGGATCCTGGCAGAAGGACATATCACTGGCAACCACACACAAGATCACCTGAATGGCTCGAAAGTGAGCGACCGCGCGTACTTTAAAAGTGTGGGTGACGCACGCAAATTCATCGATTCAAAATTCTTCCGGCCGCCCTACGGACGGATTACCAGCTTCCAGGCGCGCCAACTGATTGACAAACTGGATTATAAGATCATTATGTGGTCGGTGTTGAGTGGCGATTTCGACCTGAAGATCTCGCAGGAGCAATGCTTGAATAATGTGCTGCAAAAAACCGGTAAAGGATCGATAGTTGTATTCCACGACAGCGAAAAGGCTTTTAAAAGAATGAGTTTTGCCCTGCCTAAAGTACTGGAGCATTTTAGTAAAGATGGTTTTTCATTCGAAGCAATTTCACTATAGGCAACCAGGATAATGCACGATTTGGAAAGTTTCTCGTTTTTGGAATGTTGAGCAGCAATGGATTAGGTAGGAACAGGTCTAAAAAAAATTTGGGCCGGGGTAGAAACCCTGGCCCGTTTTTAATCCGTACCCTATGAAAACTGTTTTAAAGATAAAACAAATTTTCAATTGATGCAAAGTATTTCGGCTTCAAATCCGATAATAATTTTTATTTATTTTTCGGTTATTCATCATGGTATGAAGCTTTTAAACCCGCATCACGACTGAATTACAGAACATGACGAAAATTAAGGCCAGAATTTCAGAAGTGAATATAAGCAGTGATTTCACCCTTTTTTTGCAGCGTATTTATACTTTATTCACCGCCGTATTTTTACATCAATTTATTGTTCGCTTTCGGCGGAATGCGCAGAATTGGTCAATGTACTTCAGTTCTCGCCATTCGTTAAACTACGAGTAATTGTTATAAAAAGGTTCTTTTCAAATCGTAATTTTACTAACGCTGGTAAGGAATTCCTGATTTTGGAATTATTACTTTTAAATATAAACGGATGATTGACACGCACACACATGTATATTCGGAGGACTTTAAGACGGATATTGGCGAGATAATGGATCGGGCGAGTGCAGAAGGGGTCAAAAAATTTTATCTGCCCGGTATAGATAGTCGAACGCATGACGCGATGTTGTCACTTGAAGCGCAATACCCGGGGAAGTGCATGTCGATGATGGGATTACACCCGTGTTCCGTCGCGGAAAATTACGAGGATGAGCTCCGTATTGTTGAATCCTGGTTGGCAAGACGTGCATTCGCGGCAGTTGGCGAAATCGGTCTTGACTTTTACTGGAGCCGGTCCTTTGAAACTCAGCAGTATAACGCCTTTCACCGGCAGGTAGAGCTGGCATTACATTATAAAGTGCCTGTGGTAATCCATTCCCGCGATTCTTTGCAGGAGTCGATCGGTTTGATCGGGGAGCACCAGCAGGGCGACCTCACAGGCATATTCCACTGTTTCAGCGGCGATGTAATTGCGGGGTTGAAGATCATCGACGCCGGGTTCTACCTGGGTGTTGGCGGCGTGATCACGTTTAAGAATGCCGGTATGGCAGAGGTATTTGCCCAGTTGCCACTGGACAGGCTCGTTCTTGAGACAGACGCGCCTTACCTGACCCCCGCGCCGTTTCGCGGCAAACGCAACGAGCCGGCATACCTCAAATATGTGGTGGATAAGCTGGCGTTGGTGAAGGGCGTCAGCCATGAAGAGGTGGTTCGGATCACAACGGAGAACGCGGAAAAAATATTCGGCAGCTAAGGGTTGATACTGTATTTTTGCTGCCCGTTAAACGGAGAGTTGTCCGAGTGGTTGAAGGAGCACGCCTGGAAAGTGTGTATGCTCGAAAGGGTATCGAGGGTTCGAATCCCTCACTCTCCGCTG
>JBBSSY010000362.1:0-4339 GCA_038241595.1 Chitinophagales bacterium
CAAAGAACGTGATCACCAGGTTCATTCACTCGCAGCGGCAGCTGGCGCAGCATGTCAAACTTATAAAGACCAGGTTGTTTTCGACAAGAAAGAAATAGTCAAAGACAACGGGGAGGTCTATACCGTCTTCACCCCATATTCCAGGAAATGGTTGGGCACACTAAATGAATTTTATACCAGGGCCTACCCGAACGAAAAATATTTCAGGCATTTTTACAAACAGGATGCCGTTCCCATTCCTTCGCTGCCATCGATGGAATTTGAGGATATCGCCATGCAGTTTCCATCGAAAGATCTCGAAGAAGAGCTGGTAAGGCATTACGGTAAAACACGCGATTATCCCGGCCAGCGGGGTACGTCGCGGCTGGGTGTTCATTTTCGCTTTGGCACGGTGAGCATCAGGCAGGCAGCGCGGATCAGCGGGCCGCTGAACGCAACGTATCTTAATGAACTGATCTGGCGGGATTTTTACCAGATGATCCTCTGGAACTTTCCACAAGTGGGTGAAGGAAAAGCGTTTAAACCCGATTACGACCGCATCCAGTGGCGCAATGTTGAATCGGAATTTGAGAAATGGTGTACTGGCCAGACAGGTTACCCGATCGTAGATGCGGGCATGCGGGAACTGAATGAAACCGGCTTTATGCACAACCGGGTTCGGATGGTCGTGGCCTCCTTTTTGGTCAAACACCTGCTGATCGACTGGCGCTGGGGCGAGGCTTATTTCGCGCAGAAACTGCTTGACTTCGACCTGGCTTCCAACAACGGTGGCTGGCAATGGGCCAGCGGCAGCGGTTGTGATGCGGCACCTTATTTCAGAATATTCAATCCATACCTGCAAACAAAAAAATTCGATCCGGACTTCACCTATATCCGCACATGGGTGCCCGAATTTGAAGATTTCAGCTACCCCCCGCCGATGGTAGAACATACTTTTGCGAGAAACCGGTGCCTGGAAGTGTATAAGAAGGCGCTGCGGGGGGAGTGAATGAGCTATCAGCTATCAGCTATCAGCCATCAGGATAAGGGTATGGGGTATGAGGTATGAGGTATGGGGAAAAGCCAGACGGTGCAGACACGAACAAATAATTTTTAAAATACACCATCTATAAACAGTGTTAGCATTTAGCGTTGAACGAACCTTCAGCCGATTTTTCACTTAAACCAGCTTCGTCCTGGTCGTTTCCTCATTCATCGTTTGATAAACCGCCAGCAACTTATTCACTGCCGCCTGGCCGGCTTCGCCGAGATCGATGGAATAATCATTGACGTACAAGTCAATGTGCTGACGCATTACGGACTCCTCCATTTCCTGCGCGTGTTGTTTCACATAATCCGTAATTAATGGGTAATTGATGAATGCAAATTCCACGCTTCGGCGGATCAGGGTGTCTACCTGCTGTTGCAACCCGGTGCCGAGTTCTTTTTTAAAAACAATGCCGCCCAACGGTATTGGCGCATTCGTTTGTTCCTCCCAATAATAACCGAGATCTACGATTTTCAGCAGGCCCTTTTCATGATAGGTGAAACGGTTTTCATGAATGATTACGCCGAGGTCCACGGTCCCGTCCAGTACTGATTGCTCGATGTCGGAGAACAGGCTAAATATTTTGTTTTTGGCCATGGGAAACGCCATCGAGAAGAGGAGATTCGCTGTAGTATTTTTGCCGGGGATCGCAATCGTTTTGTTGTGCACCTCGTAAATCGGGACGTCGTTCTTTGCGATTAGCAGGGGGCCAACGCCTTTGCCCAGTGCACCGCCTGATTGCAAGAGGTTATAATTGGGCAGCACCTGTGGCAGCACACCATAGCTTATTTTGGTGATGTCCAGGTTGCCGTTTATGGCCCATTCATTCAGCGTTTGTATGTCCTCCAGTTTTACATCGAATTCAAGGCCGCCGGTATCAATCTTGTGATTAACCAGGGCATCGAAAATAAAGGTGTCGTTGGGGCATGGTGAAAAACCGAGCGATAATTTCATGGTATATTTTGAATGATATCAGATAATTTTTTATTCAGGTTTTCAATCGCGCGTGGCACTTTCCAGGCGGTTTTGTCCCGGACGCCAACCTGGTTGGAGACTGCGCGAAGTTGTAAAAACGGAACGTCTTCGCGCAGACACACATAATGCAGTGCAGCACCTTCCATCGATTCTATGTCGCATTGGTATTTGCTTCGCAGCATGGCAATGCGGCCGGGAGCCGTTGTGATTTCGTTGACCGTGACCCCGTTGGCGGCAGGGAGACCGAATGAACCCGTGGCAGGCACCTGCGGATTTATGAGGGCACCGTTATTAAATGGGTACAGTGCCTTCTCCATGAAACCCATGTCAAACAAGTCCCGGAACTGCTCGTTTTCAAACACCCCGAGGTCGCCCATAACGTCCTGTTTGACGACAGCTACGTCGCCAAGGCCAAACTGGTCGCTGAAAGAACCGCCGATTCCGGCCTGGATCACCAGTTGCGGGTGTTGTTTGTGTAGAAAAGTGGTCAGTTTATAGGTGGCAATCATGGACCCAATTCCGGTTACAAGGATTTCGAAGTCGTTCGAACCGACGAAATACTTGTTTTCCTGCAGGTAATTGATGGTGGGCTGGATCTCGAAGTATGTTGCAGCGGCGATGCCTATCTTCATTCGTCAAAGTTACGCCTCACCGGCGGCAACCTTACCTGGGTGCGCTAAGTAATTTTCTTATAACTTTGCGAAAATTTTTAGGATATTATGGTGTACCTGACAAGGGTGGAACATTTTAATGCGGCACATCGCCTCTTTAACCCTGCATGGAGTTACGATAAAAATGAATCGGTTTTTGGCAAGTGCGCCAACGAGAACTGGCACGGACACAATTATGATTTATTTGTTACAATCAAGGGTTCAGTGAACGAAGACACCGGTTTTTTGTTTGATGTAAAGAAGCTGAGTGATATCATCAAAGAATATGTGCTGGAATTGGTGGATCACAAAAACCTGAACGTGGATGTTGATTTCCTCAACGGTAAAATTTGCTCCACGGAAAATTTAGCCATAGGTATTTGGAACCAGCTCGTTTCGCAGCTTCCGGAAGGAGTGACTTTGCATTGTATAAAATTATTTGAGACCGCGCGTATTTACGTGGAGTATTTCGGGGAATAGCCAATATTGTGGGATGATCCACAAGTTTAATTCAATAGTACCAAGTCATGAACAAAAGAATAGCTGTTTATAGAAAAGAACATTTCAATGCTGCACACCGGTTAAACAATCCTGCCTGGCCCGCTGAAAAAAATGCAGCTGTTTTCGGCAAATGCAATTACGGCAATTATCATGGTCATAATTATGATCTTATCGTAAAAGTAACGGGCGAGCCGGATCCGGCTACGGGTTTCGTGATCGATCTTAAATTACTGTCCGATATTATAACCAGCAAAGTGCTTGACCGCTTTGATCATAAAAACCTGAATCTTGATACAGTAGAATTTAAAGACTTGAATCCAACCGCCGAGAATATAGTCGTGGTTATTTTTCACCTGCTGCGCCCGGAGATCAACGCGTCTTTTGACCTGCAGGTGCGATTGTATGAGACCGAGCGCAATTTTGTAGAATATCCTGCAGGTTAATTTTTTACACAGGTCGTAACAAGCTTATTTTCGCGACTTATAAAACACATAAAATGGCATATAAAATAACCGAGCACTATGACGAAGAAACAACTGCCGGTCTGATTTCGAATTATCGCAGTTCGCTGGAGTTGCTGGGTGAAGATCCGGGGCGGGAAGGTCTCTTAAAAACGCCGGAGCGTATCGCAAAGGCCATGCAAAACATGACACAGGGATACCAGCTCGATGCGTATGCCATCCTCAATTCGGCCAAATTTCATGAAGATGTCAGCGAAATGGTGATCGTTAAGGGCATTGAACTATACAGTATGTGTGAACATCATATGCTTCCTTTCTATGGGAAGGCGCATGTTGCCTATATCCCTAACGGTTACATCACCGGACTGAGTAAAATTGCCCGGGTGGTAGATGTGTACAGCCGGCGTTTGCAGGTTCAGGAACGGCTCACACATCAAATCATGACGGCCATCCACGAGACGCTCAACCCGCTCGGTGTGGCGGTTGTCATCGAAGCTTCCCATCTTTGTATGATGATGCGCGGCGTGCAGAAACAAAATTCTGTTACCACTACCTCTGCATTCACCGGTGAATTCGAAAAGAATGAAACCAGGAGTGAATTTATCAGGCTGATCGGTTCACATTTGCATTAGAAAGTTTGTGGTTTATAGTTTGTAGTTTATGGTTGTTTTAATCAAACATTTAAACTACGCCTTAATTTTAACGCAGTTTGTATTTTACATTGG
>JBBSSY010000363.1:0-4334 GCA_038241595.1 Chitinophagales bacterium
TATGCCGTGGCGCAGGTTCCACAGGAACAGGCGTTTGCCTTCTGATGACTTTTCCATGATTTCCGGCAGCATCGTATCGAGCAAGCCATTGTAACAGGCATCTTCCAGGTGTTCGCCATTGGTATTGTTTCGGTTGCTGCTTTTGTAGCCGGCATTCCATTGTTTACGGCAGTATCTACTGGCGGTTATTAAAAGAATTTCCTGCTGAACGATCTTCTTTTTCATGATATGTAATTTTTAAATCAACTGATTGGTCGCGTTTGCTGTCATGAAACTACACTGGCAGCGAGTCGGGATCAAGCGTGATTATACCTGAATGGAAAAGGTATTTCTGCGCCCTTCTACTGCGTATTGCACGGAATGCGCGCTTACTGGCCAACCATGGACGTTAATTTTGATTCTTCTTCACCCGCCAACCGGTAACAAGGTCTTGTTCACGCATGATTGAGGAAGTAAATACAGTAAAAAGGGCGCCGGGTAAAGTTCCGTGTCGCGCAAGCCCAGGGCCCTGGCAGGTGGATGCGTTTCCTGTAATCGGTTCGCAATCGCGCTATAATTTTATGGAAAAAACGGCCTGCGACTGGTTACCGATTATACAAATATCAGATTTTTAGAAAGATACGCCCTCAACCCTTATTTTTACGGGTAGGCTGGTTAACTTCATTGAGCACGCAGCTTTGGCTGCAGCTCGTTAATAAATTTGCTCCCATGAATGCTTGCGTTGCTTTGATGCGAAACCTGTTGCTGGTTTCCCTTACTTGTTGCCTGGTCATCTCCTGTAGTTCTAAACGGTCTGGTAAACCCAAAATTCTCGTCTTTACAAAAACGGCCGGTTATCACCATGAATCGATTTCAAGCGGGGTGCCGGCAATCCGGCAACTGGGCGAAAGCAATGGTTTCGATGTGGATACTACAACCAATGCGGCCATGTTTACGGAAGACACGCTCAAAACATATGCAGCCATCGTCTTCTTAAGTACAACGGGGGATGTCCTCAACAATTACCAGGAAGCGGATTTCGAACGGTATATTCAGGCCGGGGGCGGGTATGTAGGTATCCACGCAGCTGCTGATATGGAATACGACTGGAACTGGTATGGCCGGCTGGCTGGCGGGTATTTTCTCAGTCACCCGGGCATCAATGATACCTTTCCCAATGTTCAGGAAGCGACGATCACCGTGGTTGATACTGCCAACAACGCCACGAAACACCTGCCCAGACACTGGAAAAGGACCGACGAATACTACAGTTATAAAAAACTCAACAAAGACGTGCATGTGTTGCTGACGATCGATGAAAAGAGTTACCCTGGCGGTGAAAACGGCTCCTACCATCCCGTGGCCTGGTACCATGAGTACGATGGTGGGCGGGCGTTTTATACCGCGCTTGGTCATACGAAAGAAACTTTTTCGGAAGAACCGTTCCTCAAACACCTGCTCGCGGGCATTCAATATGCGATTGGCGACAATGCGGCCCTGGACTACTCCAGGTCAACCACGTTGCGGGTACCGGACGAGGACCGGTTTACCAAGACGGTGCTGACTTCCGGTAATTTTTTCGAACCGACAGAGATGACCATCCTGCCCAATCTCGACATCCTGATTGCACAACGCCGCGGGGAGATCCTGCTCTACAAAAAAGGGGGCAGCACCGTTAAACAGGCGGGTTTTCTCAACGTATATTTTAAAACGCTAAAGACGCCTAAAGTAAACGCGGAAGAAGGGGTGCTGGGCATCAAAGCCGATCCTGACTTTGCAAAAAATCATTACGTATACGTTTTTTACAGCCCGGCCGACACCTCGGTCAACCGCTTGTCGCGGTTTACATTTGAAAATGACACGCTGGATCTGAAAACCGAAAAAGTGGTGCTTCAATTTTATTCACAGCGTGAGATCTGCTGCCATACCGGTGGTTCAGTTGCTTTCGACAAGGATGGCCTGATCTACGTATCTACCGGTGACAACTCCACGCCGTTTGATGAGCCCGGACAACCATATGCCAACCATGGATTTGCACCGCTCGACGATCGGCCAGGGCATGAACAATATGATGCACGTCGCAGTGCGGGCAATGCCAACGACCTCCGCGGCAAAATTCTGCGCGTACGCGTGAAGGCTGATGGGACCTACGAAATTCCGAACGGCAATTTATATACTCAAGGAACGGCCGGTACCAGACCGGAAATTTATGTGCAGGGAAACCGGAATCCCTACCGCATTTCGGTGGATCAGAAGAACGGCTACCTGTATTGGGGTGAGGTAGGACCGGATGCCAACAACGACAGCCTGGGTGTGCGCGGCCCACGTGGGTACGATGAAATAAACCAGGCACGCAAGGCCGGTTATTTTGGCTGGCCGCTTTTCGTTGGTAACAACTATGCCTACAACGAACACAATTATAACCTTAATACCAATGCGGCCGCTTTCGACCCGGCCAAACCGATGAATAACTCCCGAAATAATACCGGCATCAAGCAACTGCCGCCGGCACAACCTGCATTTATCTGGTACCCGTATGCTGCGTCTCCTGATTTCCCGCAGCTGGGAGCAGGCGGACGAAATGCCATGGCAGGCCCGGTATATTATAAAGACATGTACCCGTCGGCTACCCGGCTGCCAGATTACTACGACAAAAAATTATTCATCTACGACTGGATCCGCGGCTGGATTAAAGCCGTGACCCTGCAGCCCAATGGCGATTTTGACAAGATGGAACCTTTCATGGCGGGTACAAAATTGAATTCGATGATCGATTTTGAAATGGGCCCCGACGGGCAATTGTACATGCTTGAATACGGCACTGGCTGGTTTACCAAAAATGCCAATGCGGCGTTGTCGAGGGTTGATTACAATGCCGGCAACCGCCCGCCAAAGGTCGGTTCCTTGACTGTGGATAGAACTTCAGGTGTCCTGCCCTTCACCGTTGCGCTCAGCGCCACGGCAAACGATCCCGAAGGCGACGAACTTTCTTACGTGTGGGACTTAGGCAACGGCGAGAAAAAAGAAACCGCTGAACCATCCCTTACCTATACGTTTACAAAAGCCGGCGACTATGCCATTACGCTGGAAGCGCTGGATAACAAAAAAGCGATGGGTAAAAGCACGCCGGTTGCCGTATATGCAGGCAATGTGGCTCCTGAACTTCAAATCGCGGTTACGAGCAATAAAACATTTTATTTCCCTGGCAAGCCAGTTAAGTATGCGGTTTCTGTAACCGACAAAAATGACCCTGCAGCGGCGACGGATCCGTCAGGCTTGTTCGTGTCTTCCGACTACATCGTAGGCAGCGACAGGGCGGCCACGTCCCAGGGCCACCAGGTGATGAGCGAAGCAGTCTATGGTAAAAACCTGATGCTGTCACTTGATTGTAAAACCTGCCACCAGGTAGCCGGTAAATCCATTGGGCCCGCTTATATGGAAGTATCCAAAAAATACCAGCAATCACCGGATGGGGTCACGCACCTGGTAAACAAGATCATCAAGGGTGGCTCCGGTGTTTGGGGCGAGACGGTGATGCCGGCGCATCCCGACCTGAAAGAATCCGATGCCCGCCAGATCGTGGCGTGGATACAGACCCTGGCAGCGGGCGATCAAACCAAAAAATCATTGCCTGCTTCTGGTACGATCACCGCTACCAGCGATGCGAAAGTAATGAACAACAAAATGCTGGCGATCTCTGCAAGTTATACCGACAGAGGCGGCGCAGGCATCAAGCCGCTGACAGGCAGCACCTCGTTGCTGTTACGCAACCCGGCCATGAATTTTGCCAACGCACACAACCTGAAAGGATACAGCCTGGGCACCACGAATGGGTCGCAGGTGTTGAACACGCCCAGAAGCATTGGTTCATTTAGTATCGACAGCCTGGACCTTACCGGTATCACCGGCGCCCAGCTGAGTATTGGCTGGAAAAGGCCGCCAATGTTTGGGTACAGTTTTGAGATTCACCTGGACAGCCCGGAAGGTAAAAAACTCGGGCAGGGCAGCCTGGCGGGTACTGCGGATGCAGTCAGCAGCACGACGGCCGGGGAAGCGATGGTTAACCTGACGTTTGAACCTGTTACCGATGGCAAGAAGCACACGATCTACATCGTCAGCAATGTGGTTGATCCAACAGAGAAACGTTCAGTGATGCTTAAGGGGATTGTGTTTATGGCAAAGTAAAAGCAGGCAGGCAGGCAGCTGTCAGCAATCAGCTGTCAGCTATCAGCTAGAAAGATAGAACGAACACTGAACAAACGAAAGCAATATATAATTTAAAAAGGCTTCCCCGCCTTCCAAGGAAGGGTGATTTTGCGCAGCAAAATCGGGGTGGTTAGGCCGCGCATGAACCA
>JBBSSY010000364.1:0-4329 GCA_038241595.1 Chitinophagales bacterium
ATTCTCGAAAACGAAGTATTCGTGATGAGCTGGGTGATCGGTGCAGACCGGGAAATTGATGACGTTAAAGCAGCAGGCATCATCGATCAAGCACTGTCGGATAACAACAAAAATTATAAAGTAGCGCGTGGAAAAGCATTAAAAGGGGTAAAACTGCAAGCGGTTCCCGTAGCGCATTTTTACAGCTGGAGTGAAGAATTCAAAAAACTCGGCGGACAAGTTAAAATTCCGCGAGTGATGAAGGAGGACGAGTTCACTGAATTCAGAGCATACATAAACGGCTTAGGGTAGCGCCTGCTGCTGTTCTTGCAATTTCTTTTCCTCGAGTTTTTTTACCTGTTCCACGATTACATCGGGCGACAGATATAAACGGGCGATTTTCTTTTTATAGGCCTCGGGCAACTCCGCATTGTCGAGAATAAAACGTTTTGTGCGGATGATGTATTTCCCCAGCCCATGATTTACGGCATAGGTATCGGCAGCGATCTCCGCCTTCTTTACATATTCCGGCGACAGATAATAATTTAAACCAAACGAAACCATCCCGGAATTGCTTTTACTTTCGTAATCAAGTATATGCCCGAGTTCATGACCGAGCCACCCGATCATTACCTCATCCGGTATCTGCTGGATGGGCATGCGTGAATGAGTCAGTTTGAAGTCTGCGCTGATATTAATCCGGTAGCGGCGAAATTTCCTGCGCTTCAGCAATGTCGTAAAAACGGGCTGCGCCTGCATAACCGAACTTGTCAGGCCATATTTAAGAATGAAGTTGATGCGTGTGTCTTTGAGCTCCGGGTAAAATGACAACGCTTTCAGCACATTCTTTTCAATAGCGGGAGGAATCCCCTTATTTTGTCTTAAATGTGTCATCTGCGCATTGGCCTCGTTTACATGTAGTAGTTGTGATATTTCCATAAATAGTAACAGCAATTTCATGATATCGACTGGTAATTCAATTACCGGGCCAGTCGGCTGCCAGGAGCACCTCCCCCATCTGGTTTGAGCCGGGGCACCAATAACATTTTCTTGCTTTACTTTACTTAACGTGCCGGGAAGCCTTTTATTGATCGCGGCGCGGAAAAGACGGTTATTTTTTCAGCCCGTACTGGTATTTTGCAAAGCGGATGAAATTGTTCCAGTCGAATTCAGTCATATCATGGATCCCTTCGCGGATGTGATAGCCCAGTGGCGAGCGAATGATCGCCTCGTTGGTAGGCGGTGGCGTCGCAGGAAGTGCTGATTTTAATCCATACAATGCGTACACTTTCTCCGCATTTTTCAGGGACAGAAAGGTACCCGTCGGATCGGCCCAGAGGTCCTTGGTGGCATTGGTTGCATACACGGGTCGCGGCGCGATGAGCGCTATCAGCATATGCTGGTCTACCGGCAGGGAATCCTCGTTGTTGTTAAATTTTTTATAGTTGTTGTTGAACCAGAAAGGAAAAGAGGTATTGATGCGGTTGATGCGTTCGCCGAATTTGCGGCGCGACAATGCAGCGCCGCTGTTGCCTGAGCAGTTCGTGAAGCACATGGCGAATCTTTTGTCTTCCGCTGCGGCCCAGAGCGATGCTTTGCCACCACGTGAGTGACCAACAATGGCTACTTTCTTCGCATCGATGTCCGGGTCCTTCCCAAGATAATCGAGTACCCGGCTGGCCCCCCAGGCCCAGGCGCCGATGGCACGCATGCCGTTGTCTGCTGTCAGTTGCTCGGGGTAGAGCTGCAGCAGGGCATTCATGTAGGTGTCTTTGTTGTCGGGTGCCAGGTCGCTGACATGGAATGCCGCAATCGCATAACCGCTGTCGATAACCATTTCTGCGGGCCAGAATGCATTTTTTATTGTGCGGGTGGGATCCGTGAGTTCTTTGCCGCGGTTGTTGATCAGCACGAACGCCGGAACCGGTTTGCGCGCCGCCGAGGGTACAAACAATACGAGGTTTATATTCACCGTTTTATTGTTGTTCACCACCTGGATCTGCACCTCTTTCAGGTGTGCCCGGCCGCCCATGGCCGTCTTGTCTTCATGGGTGACGGTATATTTAATACTCGTAAACGACTTTGGCATCTGTCCATAAATATTATTTTCAAACAGGGTCAGGATCTCCGGCCGCCGCGTTTTCTCCCAGGCAGATTTATTGGTGACCATTATGTTGCTGCTTGTTTTCAGCACCTCGGGCAGTGTATACGGAGCAACTTTCGATTCGTCGTAATTTGATTCTTTTTGATCCTGTGCGAGCGAGAACAGGGAGACGAGGAGCAGGCTGCAGGCTGAGATAATTTTTTTCATGACAGGTTTTATTGGTCAACGATTATTGAAAGGGTGGGTAGCCGGTATTCTGTACCAGCGATTTATTGACGTCGTAAGCACCCTGGGGGATCGGCAACAGAATTGGTTGTGGTTTTAGCCAGGGCTTGGTATCTACCTGAATTTGGTTATAGTCTACGCGGTTCGCTTTGATAAAATCAAGAAAACGACCCCGGCGATTCTGGTCTGAAAAGGCACCCGCCCATTCCCAGGTAAACTCCATCCGGCGTTCATAAAAAATAGCATCGAGCACCTGGTTTTTCGCCAGCGTGAGGGGCTTCGGGTCCAGTCCTGCCCGACTCCTGATGATATTTACCTGGCGCATGGCATCGGACGAACGCCCCACTTCGTTTAACGCCTCTGCATAATTCAGCAATACTTCGGCATAGCGGATGATCGGCGCATTGATGCCCGAACCAACAAGTGAGGCTTCCTGCCAGTATTTGGTAACGATATAACCGGTTTTGGTATATGAATTCGGAAACGTCAGTGGCATGACGAAACCGGGCATTTCCGGATGGTGCTCCCCCGGGCCAATGATGACCCCATAATAGCGCAGGTCTTTAATCTTGCCGGCGGCGTCCTTTTCAATGGCATTTATCCAGGCCGTCTGCGGTACGAAATTGCTGTTGGCTCCGCGGCCAATGTACTGGGCCGGCGCACCCCTCGGTGCCGACCTGGTATCCAGCCCGCTGCCTTCCGTACCATTGTTCACCGAACTGTATTGGGTAGAAAAAACAATTTCTTTGTTGTTTTCATTGGTCTTGAGGAATACGCTGCGGAAATTCGGAAGCAGGGCATATAAATTTGCATTGACGATCTGTTCGCTCACCGTCACCGATTCGGCGTACTTGGCCTGCCAGAGGTAGGTCTTGACAAGAAAACTCTGCGCCGCGCCCCTGGTTGCACGTCCAATATCTGCTTTGCTGGTCCATGTCGACGGCAATACCGCGATCGCCTCGTTTAAATCCGTTTCCACTTGTTTCCACACTTCTGCCGCAGTTGAGCGCGGGATGTCCAGCTTCGAGGACGCGTTGAGTTCGGTGGTGACGAGGGAAACACCGCCAAAATAATTCACCAGTTTATAATAAAATATCGCCCGAAGAAATTTTGCCTGGGCCAGGATCATGGCTTTGCTATTCGCCGCCAGGTTGTCCATCTTTCCCACACGATCAATGACAAAATTGGCCCGGCTCACGCCCTGGTAAAGACCGGTGTACAACTGGTTTATGTAGACATTGTCCGCTGGCAGGCTGAGCATTTCAAGCTGAACACGCGGTGTGTTCTGGTCCTGCTCGTACAAGTCACCGCTCATCGTCCAGTCGAGGTTGGCAGCATCTACCAGGTTGCCGAAAGTAGACTCCGGTTGAAGTTGCCCGTAAATGCCGATGAGTGCCGACTGGGCATCCGACTCGGTTTTGAAAAAATTGGCGTCCGTCAGCACATCCGTTGGTACCAGGCTGAGGTATTTATCGCGGCAGGAAGTGGCTGATAGCAGCAGGCAAATTCCCAGTGATGTAATAATTAATTTCATATCATTCAGTTGCTGTTGTTAGAAATTGATGTTTATGCCGCCTAAGATGGTTCTTGCCTGCGGGTAGATACCCGTATCGATGCCGGAATTCAGCGGGTTCGCGCTCCCGATCTCCGGATCGAATCCTTTATAACCGGTGAACGTAAACAGGTTCTGGGCACTCACGTAGATCCGTACACTTTTAACGGTGTTGCGTGTGATGTTTCGGATGCCGGTACTCGATACCGTATACCCCAGCACCACGTTGCGGAACCGCAGGTAATCCCCGTCTTCGACATAAAAGGAGGATGCGTTTGAATAATTGCCGTTGGCATCTGTATACTTAAGGCCTGGCTGGTCGTTGACGCCGCTACCCGGCGTCCAGTGATTCAAGATGTCTTTCACGCCGTTTATGATGCCATTGCCGTTGAAATATTTCATCTGGTAATTGGTGATCTTATTGGCCTGGTAGATTTGTCCGCCAGCGACGCCCTGTATCATCAGGTTG